>JAQGJA010000095.1 GCA_028290805.1 Alphaproteobacteria bacterium | reverse complement strand
TATTGGTGGTCGATGACGACGCCCGCATCCGCGCTTTGCTGGGGAAATATTTATTGCAGAACGGTTTCATGGTCACCGAAGCGGAACAGGCCGCTACCGCCCGGCAATTGACCGGCGTGGTCCAGTTCGACGCTATCGTGCTGGATATCATGATGCCGGGCGAAACGGGTCTGGAACTGACCCAAAGCTGGAAAAAAGATGGCTTTACCACCCCCATCCTCCTTCTGACCGCAAAAGGCGAAGCCGAAGCACGCATCGCAGGCTTTGAAGCCGGAGCGGATGATTATCTGCCCAAACCTTTCGAACCGCGCGAACTTGTCTTGCGCCTGCAGTCGATCTTGCGCCGCGCTGCTTTGCTGCCCGACAAAACACCCAGGATTACCTTCGGCGGCTGGTCCTATGATCCGACGCGCAGCATGCTGGCAAAGGGGGATGAAACCGAAATGCTGACCCGCGCCGAAGCGACCTTGCTGAACATTTTCGTGCAAAAACCGGGCGAAATTTTTTCGCGTGTTGATCTGGCCAAGCTGGCGGGGCTGGAGGGACAGGAACGCACCATCGATGTGCAGATCACGCGCCTGCGCCGCAAGATCGAAAGCGATTCCAAAAAGCCGCGCTATTTGCAGACCGTGCGCGGCGAAGGCTATGTGCTGCATGTCGATTAACCGCACGCTTATAAACCGCCTGCGCTGGACCTGGCTGCGCCTGCTGCGCTTCTGGCAGCGGACATTGCCGCAGACATTGTTCGGCCGTTCGATGCTTATCCTGGTCACGCCGGTTGTGCTGACCCTTGGCATTGGATTATTCGTCTTTTTCGACCGGCACTGGAGTACGACGACCACCAATCTAACCAGTTCGCTTGCGGGGGAAATTGCCCTGATCGCCGATGGCTGGGAACGCGAAAAAACGCCCGAGAACCACCGCCGCCTGATCGGACTGGCCAGCAGTAAACTCGGTTTCCAGGTATATTTTTCGTTCCTGGAAAAACTGCCCGTCCTGCACGACCATAATATCCCGGCAGCAGGCAGCGTGAATGATACGCTCGAGCATGCTTTGCGGCAAAAATCGGATTATCTTTTTTCCATCCATTCCGTCGATGGCAACACGCCGATGATCATCGTCAATGTGGCCGTATCGGATGGATTGCTAAAATTTCACGTGCCGCGCAAACGTTTATTCAGCACGACGACCTATGTGTTTTTGCTTTTTACCATCGGCTCTGGCCTTATCCTGTCGATTATCGCCGTGATCTTCATGCGCAACCAGATCAGGCCGGTGCGCAGGCTGGCGCTGGTGGCGGAAAAATTCGGCAAGGGCATCGATGTACCGCGCTATAAACCCGCTGGCGCGCGCGAAGTCCGCCAGGCGGCGATGGCGTTCATGGATATGCAGGACCGCATCAAGCGCCAGATCCGCCAGCGCACGGATATGTTGTCCGGGGTTTCCCATGACCTGCGCACGCCGCTGACCCGGCTTAAGCTGGAACTGGCGCTGCTGCCGCCTGATATCGATACCAAGGCCATGCAGGATGACATTGCAGCCATGGAAAAAATGATCAAGGGCTATCTGGATTTCGCCCGCAGCGAAACGCTGGAAAACTCGGCCAGCCGCGATCTTGTCGCCCTGCTGCGCCAGTCCATTGAAATGCAGGCGCGCCAGGGATTGAAAATCACCACCAGGGTCGAAGCCGATGAAATCATGATGACCGTTCGGCCCCATTCCCTGCAGCGCGTCTTTGCCAATATCCTGCAGAATGCGCGGCTTTACGCCAGCGAAGCCTGGGTTACCGTCACCTGCCTCTCGCGCAGCGTCGAGATCGTCTTTGACGATAACGGCCCGGGCATTGCACCCCATCTGCGCGAAGACGCTTTCAAGCCTTTTCACCGCATCGATGCCTCGCGCAACCAGAATATCGAAGGCACCGGGCTGGGCCTGACTATCGCCCGCGATATCACGCAATCGCATGGCGGCACGATCACGCTTGACGCTTCCCCTAAGGGGGGCTTGCGGGTTATACTGTCCCTTCCCCTTTAAAGAAAACCCCGTCATGACCACCGACAAAAAACCCCCTTCCTCCTCCAGCCTGCGCGGGCGCATGAAAAAAGTTCGCGTCAAAACCGGCAAGAAACGCACGGTTTCGTCCGCACGCTGGCTCGAGCGGCAATTGAATGACCCTTACGTGAAACAGGCCCAAGAGTCCGGCTATCGCGCCCGTTCCGTATTCAAGATTTTAGAGATCGACGACAAGGTCAAAGCCATGAAGCCCGGCGCCATCGTCGTCGATCTGGGCTCGACCCCCGGCAGCTGGACCCAGGTTGCCGTCGAACGCGTCAAATCTTTGGCCAGTAAAGGCCGGGTGATCGCAACCGACATTTTGCCGATGGAACCGATTCCCGGGTCGGAATTCCTGCAGATGGATTTCACCGCCAATGATGCGGTCGAGAAATTGCTGACCCTGCTGGACGGTAAAAAAGCCGATGTCGTCCTGTCCGACATGGCCGCCAATACAACGGGCCAGCGTTCGGTCGATCACATCAACACGGTTTATCTGGTCGAACTGGCCTGGGATTTCGCCCGCCAGGTCCTGGACAAAGACGGCGTTTTCATTGCCAAGGTCTTCCAGGGCGGCACAGAGAAAAACCTCCTCGGCCAGTTCAAAAAAGCCTTTACCGCCGTCAAACACATGAAACCCGCCGCAAGCCGCAAGGAATCGCCGGAGCTTTATGTGGTGTGTACCGGGTTTAAGGGCGAGAGTGACTCCGAGGGATAAATCAGATTAAAACCGCCCTTTTCTGCGGGTGATATACGGGTCCTGATTCA
>JAQGJA010000182.1 GCA_028290805.1 Alphaproteobacteria bacterium | reverse complement strand
GCGCGCCCGCTGGGCCGGGAGCTCCCCGGCGACCGCCGACAGCTCCGTGGCCGCGTCCGCCGGTGACATCCGGCACCACGCCGCCTCGCCCAGCGGCACGACCGCCCGGGGACGACGCGGACGGGCTCCCAACGCCTTCAGCAAGGCCGCCCCGACGGCATGCGCGAGCGGCGGCGGAACGCTGTTGCCGACCTGCCGGTGCCCGTGCCAGGACGTCCCGCCGAGGCGGAACCAGTCCGGGTAGCCGTGCAGCCGCGCGGCCTCCCGCACGGTGATGACCCTGGGCAGGTCAGGGTGGATCGGCCTCGGCGACGTGTGCGCGCCCCTCTCGCGGCCCGTGCCTGCCCGCAGGGTCCGTGCCTGTCCATCCGGGTCGAGGCGGTAGAACCGGCTCCTGGGCTCGACGCCGCCCTGCGGCGTGGCGGCGAACCGCGCGGCGACCTCCGCCGTGTGGACGGTGCGCAGCGAGCACGTCGTCGCGGCCGCGTTCCAGTCCCGGGGCCGGGACAGATCGACGGCTGCGGACAGCCCCGCGAGGGCGCGGGCGTACGCCGCCCCGGTACGCCTCCGGCGCGCCGCGTCCGCCGCGCTGAGCGGCGCCTCGTCGCCCAGGAGCAGGGCCGGGTAGTCCTCGACGACGGGCAGCCCCTCCAGGGCCTGCCGGACCGTCACACGGGGACGGGTCGGGTCGGGCTCGGGCAGGTCGGGCGCGGGCCCGTCGAGGACGCCGACGACGAAGACCCGCTTGCGGGCCTGCGGGACGCCGAAGTCCGCCGCGTTGAGCCACCCGTCGCCGCCGCTGATGGAGTAGCCGGCGTCCCGGAGGGACTTGAGGGCCTCCCTGCGCACGTGCTCGAACCGGGGCTCAAGCAGCCCGGGGACGTTCTCAAGGCAGAAGGCGCGGGGGCGGATCTCCTTGACGAGCCGGACGAACTCGGCCAGCAGCCCGTTCCGCTCGTCGTCGTCGTCGCGCAGCCCGCCCGCCGAGAAGCCCTGACAGCTAGGTCCTCCGACGACGACGCCGACCTCCCCCGACCACGGCTCGCCGCGCCGGATCCTGCGGGCCCCCCGGCCCGCAGCGTCGATCACGTCCTGGCCGGTCAGACGACGGACGTCGCGGCACACGACCTCGGCGTCAGGGAAGTTGTACCGGTGGACCATCGCATGTACCGGGTCGTACTCGACCGTCGCCACGACGTCGAACCCCGCCTGCTCAAACCCCAGGCTCAGCCCTCCCGCGCCCCCGAACAAATCAACGCAGACCGGACGGGCCGAGCCGGTCGACGGCGAGGTGCTGAGTTCCGCGCGCACCCTGCCAGCCCCCTCGTGTCCGTAGCCGATCCGGCGGCCCACACGATCGCACACATGGCCCCGCCCGGGCGCGGAACGTCCCCAGAACCGCCCGTTAGCGGGGATCCGCCGCGCTCGGGGCGCCCGCCTGGCATCGTGCTGCCGACCACCGACAACTCTGAGGAGCGCAGTGGCCGCGAAGCGGACCGTCAAGGTGAACAAGGCCGCGCTGGCAGCAGTCCGCGACGGCGAGGAAAGCCTGGTCGTCAAGGCCGACGCCGACAAGCTCTTCTTCATCGAGATGCTCGTCAAGGACATCGAGTTGATCCCGGCGGTGCTCGACCTCGTCGACAACAGCGTCGACGGCGCCCGGGCCCAGGTCATCGCGGCGGCTAGCCGGATCTCCGCGAGCGACGACGACAACGACGCCGTCGAGATCGAGGTGGAGGACGAGGACGAGGACGAGCCGGCAGCCGGCAGCTACGACGGCCGGTACGTCAAGGTTGTCGCTTCGGCCGAGTCCTTCGAGATCTCCGACAACTGCGGCGGGATCGACCTCGACGTTGCGCGGGACTACGCCTTCCGGTTCGGGCGGTCCGACGCCTACGACGGCGTGCCTGGAAGCGTCGGGCAGTTCGGCGTCGGCATGAAGCGCGCCCTGTTCAAGCTGGGCAGAGCGTTCACGGTGACAAGCAGGACGGACACCACGTCGTTCCTGCTCGACGTCGACGTCGACAAGTGGGCCGACGAGCCCGGCACCGCGTGGACGTTCGAGCTCAAGACCGCCGAATCGGGGCTGTCCGCCCCGGAGGACGGTTGGACAGGTACCCGGATCGTCGTGAAGCGGCTGCACGACACCGTTCAGCAGGACTTCGCGAACGACCTTGTCCTGGGCCAGCTGCGGGAGCAGCTCCGCCTCCGGCACCAGGGTGCGATCCAGGCCGGGATGGCGATCAGCCTGAACAAGGAGGCCCTCAAGCCGCTGCAGCCGCGGCTTCTCAGCGGACCCAGCTTCCAGCCGGTCAACAAGACGTACGTGCTGGACGAGCGCGGCGGGCCCGTCGTCGTGAAGATCACCGCCGGGATCGTCGAGACGAACCGCCAGCGGGAGGCGGGCCTGGACGAGGGCAAGGCGGAGAACTTCCTCGACCCCGGCGACGCCGGCTGGTGGCTGTTCTGCAACGACCGACTCCTGCTGATGCGGGACCGCTCCGTCGAAACCGGATGGGGCAAGGGCGGCGGAGCGGCTTACCACCCCCAGTACCGGATGTTCCGGGGCTACGTGTTCCTGACCGCCGAGAACACCGCCCTGCTGCCGTGGAACACCACCAAGACCGGCGTCGACCAGGACAGCCGGGTGTGGCGGCAGGTCCAGGCCGAGATGCGGACCGCGCTCGTCGAGGTGCAGGCCGTCATCAACCGCCTCAAGGGCGAGAAGGAGGACGCCGAGGACGCCGACGACCCCGCCGACGCGCCCTACAGCCACGCCCTGGCCGGGGCGGTGAGCACTCCGCT
>JAQGJA010000035.1 GCA_028290805.1 Alphaproteobacteria bacterium | reverse complement strand
TGGACGACCGCACCGCAAAAGCGATTTCCGATCTTTATAAAGGCATTCATGCTCCCGAAGTCGTCGCCCCGGTTGAAGTCGCCGAAGGCGTCAAATATGCCGATAATGCCTGGCACGCCATGAAAGTCGGCTTTGCGAACGAACTGGGCAATATCCTCAAGGAACACGATGTCGACAGCCATAAAGTCATGGATATCTTTTTCCTGGATACCAAGCTGAATATCTCCAAGGCTTATTTGCTGCCGGGCTTTGCCTTTGGCGGTTCCTGCCTGCCGAAAGATGTCCGCGCCATCCGCGCCAGCGCTAAGCAAAAAGGCCTCAATACGCCGATTTTCGACTCCCTTCTTTCCGCCAACGACGAACAGGTCCACCGCGCACTTGAAATGATCCGCGCCACAGGCCGCAAAAAAATCGGCATGCTGGGCCTCAGCTTCAAAGCCGGGACGGACGATCTGCGCGAAAGCCCATTGGTCACTTTGGCAGATAAACTTCTTGCCGATGGATTTGAACTCACGGTCTATGACCCAAGCGTGTTCGAAGCCTCCAACATGGAAGGCGCCAACCAGAACTATATCCGCAACGGTATTCCCCAGATTTCGAAATGCCTGGTCGAAACGCCTGAGCAGATCCTGGCCCAGTGCGATCTTTTCGTTATCGGCAATCATGGCGAAGATTTCGCCCAGATCATCGCCAAGGCCGATCACAGCGTACCGGTCATCGACCTGGTCCGCCTGAAAAACGCCGGCGCGATGGAAGAGCGCAAGGCCTATGCCGGCATCTGCTGGTAAATGAACCAAAAGCCGCCGCGATGGTCGCGGCGGCATTAATGCGCATCTTAGGGTTACGGCAATGAAAAAATTATCCCTGCTACAGGGGCTGTTGGGCTTTTTAATATACACGCTTGTCTTGGGGTTTTTTATTACCCTGCTTCCCGATGAAGCCTTGTCGCCCGGTTCCAAACAATTCATCCTGGTGACCGGCGGCCTGGCCTTGTGGCGCTATTCCTGGGGCATGACGCATTTCATCCGTTCCATCATTTATCGCAAACTGGTTTTTCCCGGCCTGCGCGCCAAGGTCCAGGCTCATACCGATATATTGATGCCGCCGCATATCTATCTGCTGGTGACCAGTTTCCGCATCGATGTCGAAACGACGACCAAGGTGTTTGAAGCCACATTCCGCGATGCCATGAATTGCGGCATTCCGGCGACGGTGGTCCCTTCCCTTGTCGATCTTTCTGATGAAATACTGGTGCGCGACATTCATCGCCGCCTGGACCCCGAAGGCACCGTCAAACTTGTCATGGTCCGGATTCCTGGCACGGGCAAACGCGATGGTCTGGCGCATGGTTTCCGCGCCATTGCCGCCGAGATGCCGCCCTCGGGTTCCGTTGCCGCCGTGATCGACGGCGATTCCATTTTGCAGGATGATCTTATCCGCCGCTGCGCGCCCTTTTTTAAAATGATGCCGAAACTGGGCGCCTTGACCACCGATGAAATCTGCGAGGTTAAAGGCACCCGCCTGATCCGCGAATGGCACGATCTGCGTTTTGCCCAGCGCCAGATATTGATGTGTTCCGTTTCCCTCTCGCGCAAGGTCCTTACCCTGACCGGCCGCATGTCCATGTTCCGCGCCGAGATTATCACCCATCCCGATTTCATCGCGCATATTCAGGAGGATTCCATCGACCACTGGCGCCTGGGCCGCTTTAAATTCCTGACCGGCGATGATAAATCCAGCTGGTACTGGGTGCTGAAACAGCGTTACGAAATGATCTATATCCCCGACACGATCGTCACCACGGTCGAACATCCGCCGGGCCGTAATTTCGTCCATTCCACCTCGATGCTGATGTTCCGCTGGTTCGGCAATATGCTCCGCACCAATGGCCGCGCTTTGGCTTTGGGCCCGCGCAAATGCGGGCTGTTCACCTGGTGGTGCATTGTGGACCAGCGTATCTCGATGTGGACTTCGCTGTCGGGTGTCGTGATCATGTTCATGTTCTCGATGGCCAAATCCGCGGCGGTCATTCCCATCTATATCGTCTGGATCGCTTTTACCCGCTGGATCATGACCTTGATGCTTTTGACATCGCGCCCGGTCGTCAGCTGGTATTACCCGTTCCTGATTTATTACAACCAGATCTGGGGCTCACTGATCAAAACCTATGTCTTCTTCCGCCTGGACCGCCAGTCCTGGACCCGCCAGAAAACCAAGCTGAACCACAACCGCACCGAAGGCCAACAGATGTTTGTCAACGCGTCCTCCGTTGCCATGCACAGCGTCGCCATCATCGTCTTCGTGGCCCTGATCGGCATGGTATCGGGGTTGTTGACAGTGCCGTTGAAGTAATACGTACTGCGTTCAAATTACTGTCATTCCGAGCCCGCAATTTATCAGCCTTAACTAAAAATAGAACCAGGCGAGGAATCTCCTGCAGCACGGCCACTGGTCCTTATTCTGGATGGGATCTCTCGTCGTTCCTCCTCGAGATGATGAGCAAGGATCCTTAAAACTGGAAATACAAAAACGGCGAATAGCTCATCGCGATCAGACGCGTAACGGCAATCAGGAAAAACGCCGCGACGGCCCCCTGGAACCAGATGGGGGCGTGGGTCTGCATGGCAACGCTGCCTTTGGAAAGCGTAACGGGCGTGCGGTATTTGCTGAAAAAGGGCAAGGCGAAAACCAGGAAACCCCCCGCTGACAGCGCAACCAGGCTGATCCCCTTGATCTGCCAGCCCAGATCGTCGCTTAGGCCAAGCGCATTCATGCCGCCCATGCCTTTGTAAAACGCGGTTGCCGCCTCTAAATTCACGGCGCGGAACAGGACCCAGCCAATCATGACCGCCAGCAAAGTGCCGCTCATCGTCAGCATGCGGCGCGGCAGGGAAACCGGGGCATCCGGATTGACCCCGGCCAGGCGTTCTAGCGCGAGAAACGCGCCGTGCCAGGCGCCCCATAAAATAAAGGTCCAGTTCGCCCCATGCCACAACCCGCCCAACAGCATGGTCAAAAACAGGTTGAAATAGGTGCGCCCCGCACCCTTGCGGTTGCCGCCCAGGGGAATATAGAGGTAATCACGCAGCCAGGTTGAAAGGCTGATATGCCAGCGGCGCCAGAATTCGGTGATCGAACGGCTGATATAGGGGTTGTTGAAATTCTCGATAAAGCGGAAACCCATCATCAAAGCAAGGCCCACGGCCATTTCGCTGTATCCGGCGAAATCAAAGAAAAGCTGGATCGAATAGGCGATGATCCCAAGCCAGGCATCGCCCATCGCCGGCGCCTCCAGCGCGAATGCAGCATCGGCCAGGGGTGCGACTGTATCGGCGATCAGGACCTTTTTTGCAAAGCCGGACATGAATCGGTAAGCGCCCTCGGAAAACAGCGCCATATTATGATTGCGGTTAGCGAATTGCCAGGCAAGGTCCTTGTATCGCAGCACCGGGCCCGCAATCAGATGCGGGAACAGCATGACGAAAGCGGCAAAGTCGAATAATTTACGCGTCGCCGCCACATCCTTGCGCCAGACATCGACGATATAGGAAATGGCGTGAAAGACGAAAAATGAGATCCCGATCGGCAAAATGACTTCGGCCAGGCCGACCGGAACATGCGTCCCGGCTTTCAGGAAAATCGCATAAAAACTGCCGACGCCGAAATTCCAATATTTGAAATAGCCCAGGGTAAGCAGGTTGGTGACAACGCCAAAGCGAACAATCCAGATGGCTTTAGGATGGTCGCGGTATCTTTCAACGGCCAGACCGATCCCCCAGCTCCACAAAATAATCGCATAGAGCAGGAAAAGGAAATCGACCCGCCACCACGCATAAAACACAGAACTGCCCAACAGGATCGTCACCGAACGGAAACGCTTTGGCGTCAGGTAATACAGCGCCAGGAATAACGGCAGAAACAGGAACAGAAAAATGGGAGAGGCAAAGACCATTCTTTGTATCCTGGATCGTGGCGGTTATTTAAATGACGGCCAAATTACTGGGTCGTGTCGGTTTTGGCCTGGACGATCTGGGTGGCGACCGTGCCGCCTTCCTTGTCCATGGCGACAACAGCGGTCGGCTCGCGGCGGCGCAGCGCGATCGGCGCGACATCGGCGGCTTTGGCATCGCCGTTATAGACGGCCAGATTGACCTTGACCGCATTGATCTCGCGATAGCCGCTTTTGCCCGTAGCGACGGGGGGAATGATCGCGACCTTGCCGTCGTCGGTTTTAAGGGAAAGATTTTCAACCGAAGACAGGTTGTAAAAAGCGATCATGGCTTTGGCCTGGTTAGCGATGGCTTCGTCTTTCAGGACGGCAAGCGCACCGCCTTTGAGGATAACGGTATAGGATGTGCCTTCTTCAAGCGATTCCTTGGCCTCGGCACCGCCGAATTTAAAGCTTTCATCGCCTTTTTTGGCCGGGACATAGGGGCCGACTTCGCCCTGTTTAATGGCGTTATATTCCTTGCCGTGGATGGCGGGCTTAAGCTCTTTGGCGTCGCTTTGGGCGTTGACGAAACGGACAAAGGCCGATCCGGGCGGCGGTACGGGGTCATAAAGCCCCTCATCCTCGGCGCGGACAGAAACAGCGGCAAAAGAAAGGATCAAAATAAAGACCGCGAATAATTTTTTCATAGGGGTACTCCTGTATGACAGGCATCATAAGACATTGTGACGCAAGGTCAAATGCTAATCGTTCCGCCTATTAAAAAGCCCCCGGTTAAGGGGGCTTTTACCAGGTTATTTTTTAAACTTGCTGACCCCGCCGCCATTGGAGCCCCACCCGGAACAGCCGTTTTTCTGGCTGGCACAGCTTTGGGTCAGGACGGCCAGGCTTAACGCAGTTGCGACCAATAATTTAGGCGAGTCTTTGATGGTATGCGCCACCGCCCCGACCATATCGGTCAAATTTTCCGCCGCTTGTTGAAAATAATTCTGGCTCATGCAAATCTCCCTGTGGAATATACTTGTAAGCTGAGTATATGTTGTAATTATGTCCATGTCAAGCTTTAAGAGCAAGATGATGCCTTATTTATAGCTTGCCTATCTACAGGGGTGGAAATATAATAATCCAACCCTTAATCCCCTGCGATTGTGTGCCATGTCACGCCTGCTGCATCTTCTTTTATTCCTGTGTTGTATCAGCCAAGGCGC
>JAQGJA010000186.1 GCA_028290805.1 Alphaproteobacteria bacterium | reverse complement strand
CACCGCGTCGTCGGACAGCAGCTGAGCCCAATCCGGTGCCTGATCCGGCACCCACCGGCCGCGTCGAAGCCGATCGCACAGGTGGGAGTGGAAGCGGACAGCAGCAGCCGCGTTGATCGGCTGCATCGCCGCTACCAGCTCGATCAAGTGCGGCCGGGCCAGACGCCAGCGGAGCTCATCCAGGTTCTTCTTCGGCGGGTTCCGGAGCCGAGCGGCGATCTGGTCGCGTGTCAGGCACTTCTTGCTCGTCGGATCCATGGCGAGCACCGTCGGCGTCTCTCACCGTGCCGCAGTCGCCTCGAGTGGAGTTCTGTCTCACTGGCGGCGGGGTCCCGATGACACTCCGAACTGCCAGTGGCAGCAGCCTGTGCGTGGTCGAGCTGTCCGGGGTCGCCGCTACGTTCCGGCTGAGCGACCAAGGAGTCCCATGCCGCGACGGATGACGCCCGCCCAAGCCCACGCCGCACTGCGCCGCGCACAGAGCGAGCAAAGAAGAGCAGTCGCCAAGTACAACTCGCAGGTGCGGCAGTTCAACCGCCGCCTGAGCAGCGCGGTGGACGAGTACAACCGCGAGGCCCGTGGCTACAACGCCCGCCAGCGCACCGCCGAGCAGCGACGTCGCAGGGAGATCGAGCAGCTCCGTCGTCAGCCGGCTGTCACGTACACCATCACGCAGCGGTCCACGGTCAACCTGGACGCCGCCTACCAGCTCGTCGAGAGCGACTTCGAGACCGGGGCCTTGCCAGACGACATGGCCTGCCTGGTCGACCTCGCCGAGGCAGAGGTCGCCAACAGCGCTCAGCTCGCCAACGGCGCAGGCAGCAGTGAGACCACGACAGACGGGACCGCAGACAGCGCAGCGGTCACGGCTGCTCTTGCCGAGCTGTCCGATGACCTGCACCGGCGGTGGAACGGCGCCCTGTTCGCCTTGAACCCTGACAACCCCGAAGCGGCTCGCCACTTCTGCACCAGCGCCCGCGAGACGATCCTGGCCCTGATCGAGCTACGCGCCCCAGACGAGGTCGTACTGAGCGCGGATCCGGACTGCGCCACCCACCAGGGCCGACCGGCGCGGCGCGCCAAGCTCACCTACCTGCTCAGCAGGTACGGCCGCACGAACGACAACCTCAACACCTTCGTGGAGTCCGACGTCGATGACGTGATGACGCTCGTTCACGAGGTCAACAACGGCACGCACGGCAGCGCTGGCCGCTACGACCACCCCACCCTGATGGCCATCAAGCGCCGTGTCGAAGGCGCCGTGCAGTTCCTGACCACGATCGTCCAAGCAGCCTGAGGTCAGTGGCTTGACCATCTGCGCTGATCCCGGGACAAGACCGCGGCCGTTGCTGGATGCTCCGTCGCCATGAGCGAGGTGTCCCGCCAACGTGCCGCATCAGGCGCTGGCCTGACCGGTCGCACCCGCTCCGAGCGCATCCTGTGGGACCTGCTCCGCACGCGCGAGCCTGGTTGGCTCGCTGAGGTGCCGACTGGGCAGTACCGGCTGGACTTCTTCTGCCCG
The DNA here is from genome assembly GCA_028290805.1 of Alphaproteobacteria bacterium. GTDB lineage: Bacteria > Pseudomonadota > Alphaproteobacteria > Micavibrionales > SZUA-601 > JAQGJA01. Next base: position 10,559 of record JAQGJA010000186.1, on the reverse strand, counting down.
GACCTGCGCCTGGCTGTCGAGGTCGACGGCGGCAGCCACTGGGGTGAACGCGCCCGCCGCTACGACGAGCGCCGGGACGCCGGCACCTGCAGCACGGGATCCGTACCGTGCGGGTGTCGGCCCGCGAGGTGGAGACCGACCCCGCCTTCGTCATGCGGCACATCGACGAGGCAGTCGGTCGCCGCCGGCTCGAGTTCGCGATCATGCCGCCGTCCAAGCCGCCGATCTGGGACCTGTCCGACCAGCCGATCACGCCGACGAAGGCGATCATGAGTCGCCGGCCGCGGCCGGCGTCCCTCCGTGCCCCAGCTGAGCGGCGGCCGCCGAGCCGCTCGCGGCGGCGCGGCCGGCAGGAACCATCGTGGGTTGTACTTGGCCTCGGGGTGCTGGTGGTGCTGGCGTTCTTCGGCAACTGGTTCGGCGCACAGGATGCGTACTGGGACCTGAGCCGGCGCGGCGCTGACAGGGTCGCGGGGTCCCTCACCGACGGCCTCGGTGCCCAGCCGCCCATCCCGCGGCGCGTCGAGGGCGCAACCGCCTGCATCGGTCCGACCCCCGCCTGCGACCAGAAGCTCGCGGTCGCCAACGCCCAGCTGCTCGCCGACCGGATGAACCTGGCGGTCCCAGCGCCGCCACCGCCGCCGGACCTGCGGTGCGGCGGACGCGTCAGTCCGGTGGTCATCGTGACCTTCCAGGCCGCCGGCGCCACGACGGTCGTCGAGGTCCTGCCTGGCTGTCACGTGTTCAGGACGACGAGCGGAGAGGTCCGACGGGCGACGCCTGGGGTCATCGGCCAGATCACCGCGCCAGGCCCTGCATGATCGGACGCGACGGCAGGCGCGACGACGTCTGCGAGAACACGAACAGCGTGCAGGTCCGCTGGGTCGACGGGGACGCCCAGACCTACACCAGTCAGCGGCCCTCGCGACCCGCACCGGACACGGGGCACAGTCGCCTGATCAGCCCCATCGAACGGTCGCTGTTGGGCCTAGGCCCGGGCGGTGACCGGCAGGATTGCGGGAGTCGCAGCAGCCTGGACAGTGGTCATCAGTTCGAGCCGGCCGTGCCGCGAGGTACATCGGCGCATCGACGCGATCATTGTCAACTCCACAGCTTGTGTTGGTCGTCGGCCGTCCATGGGGGCCGGTCGCAGCGTGCGTAGACGAGGGAAGGAGGTGATACCCCGCGCGCTGGACCGGGCTCTGGTCATCCGGGGTCCCGACCGCAGCCCGCGTGGATGAGCGTCGCGTGCGACTGCCGAGGCGATGCCGGACGCAAACCCGCTCTAGGCACCGACGTGGCTCACGAGCACCAGCGGCTCCGGCCAGCGCGCCCAGGTGACGGCTCCGGGTGCCGTCGCTTGCCCGCCGGATGTTCGGCGCAGTTCGCGGCATGTGTCGCCTCACTGCGACAGGATGGTTGCGAGACCGGCCCTACCCGCGCCGTGCCCGCATGGCGGTCGTTCTCAGGCGCCCGATCGTTCGGTAGAAGGAGGAGAATGTTGAGCTCGCCATCGTGGTGGACGCCGCCGTGGCGCGCGGGAACCGACTCTGACCCCGACGCCGGGTGGCACGACACCCCGCCGCCAGCCGCGTCTGAGCCGGACGGGCCAGTCTGGATGCCGTCCACCCATCGGGAACGGCTTCACGACGACGCGATCTTGGCTCCGCTCGAGGCCCAGTTCGGTCAGGTTCGCTCCCGGGACCGGGTCCGCTCCCTCGCCGAGGTCTTCACCCACCAGCGTGAGATCGACGCGATGCTCGACCAGATGCCGGATGCGTTCACCAGCCTGGACCTGAAGTTCCTGGAACCCTCGTGCGGCTCTGGCAACTTCCTGACCGAGATCCTGCGCCGCAAGCTGCGCCTGGTGATCAAGGACGAGTGCGTGTCACAGGAGCAGTACGAGCACCGGCTGCTGCGGGCGTCTGCCTCCATCTACGGCGTCGACATCTCGCCGGAGAACGTCACCGAAGCCCGTGGGCGCATGGCTCACGTGATCCTCGAGCACTACCAGACGGACGCCAACACGATCGAGCCCACCGCCGGCTTCCTCAACGCGGCCGCCCTCGTCCTCGGCGACAACATCTGCGTCGGCGACAGCCTGAACGCTGCAGCCCAGGTCGAGATGTGCGACTGGCGGCCGCGCGCAGGTGGGCGCTTCCAGCGCGTGCTGTCGTTCGCTCTTGTTCCACCTGCCGAGCGGGACCTGTTCTGGTCCGAGCGCATCCACGACCCCGAGCCCGTGCACTACAGCGAACTCCAGCCTCGCCAGGCGCCGGCGCGCACCCGACGAGGGAAGAAGGCCGCAACGTGACGGCCGCGGACACGCAGGCAGCTGGGCTAAGCCGACCACGGCGGGTGCCCGACATCCTCGACGTCATCGCCGCGCTGTCCTCCGACGCCGTACCGACCCCGCCGGTGCTGGCACGAGCGCTGCTCGACCTGCTCCCGGAGGACGTCTGGACCAACCCGGACTACCGCTGGCTCGACCCGGCGACCAAGTCCGGGTCCATCCTGCGCGAGGTAGCCCGCCGGCTGATGGCCGGACTGGCCCAGTGGGAGACGGATCCTGCCAAGCGAGCCGACCACATCCTCAAGAACATGCTGTTCGGCTGCGCCATGACGCAGATCCACGGCGAGATGACCCGGCGTTCGGTCTACGTGTCCCGAGACGCCACCAGCGACCACGCGGCAGTGGCCTTCGACAGCCCCGACGGCAACCTGCCGTTCACGCCCGCTGAGCACGACTACCCGGCCAACAAGAAGGGCGTCGCGTCCGGCTCCTGCCGGATCTGCGGGGCGCCCGTAGGTCTCGAGCGAGGCCCCAGCCGCGAGAACCACGCGTACGCCTTCATCCACGGCGCCTACCCAGCAGAGGGACAGCACCCCATGAACTTCGACATAATCGTCACAAACCCGCCGTATCAGGTGGGCACTGAGGGCTTCGGCGCGACGGCCTCCACGATCTACCACCACTTCGTCGAGAAGGCGATCGCGCTCGAGCCCAAGTACGTCGCGATGATCACCCCGTCGCGGTGGTTCTCCGGCGGCAAGGGCCTCGACAGCTTCCGCGAGCGCATGATCGCCGACCGCCGCCTCAGGGCGGTCGTCGACAACCCGAAGCTGTTCGACTGCTTCCCCGGCGTCGAGATCAAGGGAGGCGTCAACTACTTCCTGTGGGACCGCGACTACGACGGCGACTGCGAGTTCTCCACCAGGATCGATGGCACGATCGTGTCGACGCTGACCCGCGACTTGCGAGAGGGCGATGGCGTCCTCGTGCGCGACAACCGGGCGATGAGCATCGTGCACAAGGTCGCGGCGAAGCGGCAGCGCAGCATTGAGGAGCTATGCAGCGTCCGAAAGCCCTTCGGCCTCAACATCTTCTCCAACTACCCGGGGAGTGTCCCGGAGCCGTTCGAAGGTGCCATCCCGCTGATCTACGCCAGCCATGTCGGCTACAGCCGACCTGACCAGATCGAGCGCAATCACCAGTGGATCGATCGCTGGAAGGTTCTGATCCCGAAGGCGGGCGACGGCCATGGTCGGGAGGTCTCGTACGTGCTGGGTGAGCCCATCGCGGTTGCACCCGGCTCGGCCTGCACGCAGACCTACCTGATCGCAGGCATGTTCGACAGTCGGACTGAGACCGAGAACTACGCGCACTACCTGACCACCAAGTTCGCACGGTTCCTCGTGCTGCAGCGCAAGACCACACAGGATGTGACGCCCGACCGCTTCCGCTTCGTGCCCGTGCTGGACATGACCCGGCGCTGGACCGACGCGGACCTGTACGAGCACTTCGACCTCACCGGGGATGAAGCGGCGTACATCGAGTCCACGATCCACCCGCGTTCGCCCATCCTGTCGCTGGACTCGGCCGTCCCCCCGTCGCACCTGCCGGGCGGCGCGAAGTACCGCCCGCCTGGCGCACGGGTCGACACTGAGGCGCCCGAGCCGGACGAGGACCCGGAGTGAGCTCTGGTGCGGCGGGTGTCGGTCGGATCTACGTCTACTCCGCCCCCGGCTACGACACCGCGTGGACACGGACTGTCGGCACGACCAGCGAGGCCGGTCGCGGCCGGCTCAAGGTCGGGTACACCGGCCGGCCGGACCCGCGCGTACGCATCAAGGAGCAGACCGGGACCGTCTACCCCGGCGGCGACGGCATCGTCATCCACGTCGACGAGCCCGCCATCCGTGAGGACGGCACGGCTTTCACTGACCACGACGTGCACAAGGTCCTCGACGCAGCGGGTATCCAGCGCAGCAGCGAGGTCGTCGAGGCGACGTTGGCCGAGGTCCGCGCTGCTATCGCTGCCGTCCGAACGGGCCGCTCGTATGACCCGGCGCGCACTGAGGACTTCGGCATGCGTCCGGAGCAGGCCGACGCCGTTGCGCGAACAGCCACCTACTTCCGCGAGCATGAGGAAGATCCGCATCCGCCGCGGTTCCTGTGGAACGCGAAGATGCGGTTCGGCAAGACCTTCACCACCTACCAGCTCGCCCGGCACATGCAGTGGAAGCGCGTGCTGGTGCTCACCTACAAGCCAGCCGTGCGCAACGCCTGGCGTGACGACCTGAGCAACCACGTCGACTTCGCCGACTGGGTCTTCGCCGACCGTGACACCCCCTGCGACCCCGACACACCGGCGCCGCTGGTGTGGTTCGCGTCGTTCCAGGACCTGCTCGGGACCACAGCTGGCGGTGCCGTCAAGGACCACAACATCGACCTGCACCTGATCGACTGGGACTGCATCGTCCTGGACGAGTACCACTTCGGTGCGTGGCAGGGCGCCGCAAAGGAGGTGTGCGACCCAGCGCCGGCGACAGCAGGCAAGGACGTCAGCAAGGCGGAGGAGAAGGCGGCAGAGACTGCGGCGGAGCGCGCCGAGGAGGTCACCGACCTGGCCGAGGCCGGCACGCCGCGGCTCATCGCAGCAACCCCGGAGGCCGGGATCGCCACCGACCTGGACACGGCCGACCTCAGGCTGAACGGCCGGCACTTCCTGTACCTGTCGGGCACGCCGTTCCGTGCTCTGACGGAAGGGGAGTTCAACGAGGACGCGATCTACAACTGGACGTATCCCGACGAGCAGTACGCCAAGCAGCAGTGGGACACGGTCGCCGGCAACGACCCGGTCCGCAACCCCTACCTCGAGCTTCCCCAGATGCAGATGTTCACCTACGCACTGTCTGAGGTCGCATCGGTGGCGATCGACCAAGGCGCGGACGGTCTGTTCGACCTGTCAGGGTTCTTCGAAGCGAAGAAGGTCGGCTCCGAGTACCACTTCGTCGACCCGAACCGGGTCAGCGAGTTCCTGAACATGCTCCGTGGACGCCTCACCCAGTCGGCGACGGAAAAGCTGCTCAACAACTTCAAGCCGCCGTTCCCGTACAGCGACGGGCGCTTCGCAGGCGCTGTCGATCACACCGTCTGGTTCCTGCCGACGGTGGCGTCCGCCCATGCGATGAAGGCTGCCCTGGAGCAGCACCCGTACTTCCGTGACTTCCTCGTGCACGTAGCCGCGGGCTCCGGCGCGAAGATGGGCGCGCAGGCGAAGGAGCCTGTCGACGCGATGCTCGTCCGGGCAGCCAAGGTCGACAAGCAGACGATCACGCTGTCGGTCGGCAAGCTCATGACGGGCGTCACGGTTCCGCAGTGGGGGGCCATCCTGATCCTGCGTTCGTTGAAGTCGCCGGAGTCCTACTTCCAGGCCGCGTTCCGGGTCCAGTCGCCGTGGACCAGCCGCAACGACGACGGCACCCGCAGCATCCGCAAGAGCACCTGCTTCGTCTTCGACTTCGACCCCAACCGTGCCCTCTCGCTCATCTACCAGTACGGCACCAAGCTGGCAGGCGGTTCGACCAAGACGGCGCCCTCCGATGTGATCGGTGAGCTGCTGGCCTTCCTGCCCATCTTCGCGTTCGACGGTGGACGGATGGACCAGGTCGACGTGAACGCCGTCATGGACTGGGGCACGGCCGGCGCAGGCGCGGCGATGCTCGCGAAGCGCTGGGGCAGCCCGAGGCTGATCGACCTGAGCGAGGAAGTGCTGCGTCGGCTGCTCGCCAACACCGACCTGATCGAGCGTCTCGAGCAGATGGAGGACTTCCGCAGCCTGCGGCAGGACGCCGACAAGATCATCGCCCAGTCTCAGAAGATCAAGCAGGGGAAGAAGCCCAAGGGCGGCGAGCCGACCGGGCCGGACGACCCGGACGTGACGGCTGCGCGGAAGGCCAAGCGCGAGCAGGTTCGGAGTCTGCGGGACAAGCTGCTGAAGTTCGTCCAGGCCGTGCCGGTGTTCATGTACCTGACTGACTTCCGAGAGGAAGCCCTGGTCGACGTGATCGAGTCCCTGGACACGCAGCTGTTCGAGCGGGTCACCGGCCTCACGTTGGATGACTTCCACAAGCTGTCCGAGGTAGGCGTCTTCCACCCGGCGCACATGAACGAGGCGATTTGGCAGTTCCGCCTGTTCGAGCGCGCCAGCCTGCACTACCTGGGGACCACAGCGGCCGATGAGGATTCACGGCCCGTGGGCCTCTGGGATCGGACTGTCAGCGGCGACGAGCTAGCCAGCGTGTGAGGTCGGCGTCCTGGACGCGGCGGCGGGGCGCGGCCGTGGGTGTTGGGGCGTGCCCTCTCGCGTGTGGACGAGGCTCCGACAGGGATGCTGAACAAGTCCGTAGCGCGGAGCGCTGCGACGAGCGCGTTGGGCATCACCGGTGGTGGCAGAGCGCTGGCTTGCGCGCGGGATCATCGCGCTCACCGTGGTCATTGAGCCGCAAGGCTCCGGTGCATCGCCGGGGCCATCAGGGGCTTCGGGACACCGGTCTGGTCTGGAGGACCAGTGACCGCACAACCGATCAACCCGCCGTCCGCATCTGCTGTCTACGAACAGGCGATGCGTGAGCGCATCGCACTCGGCCGGCTGTACATGGACTACCTGTGTCACGGCAGGACGGCTGCTCCGCAGGCGATCTTGCTCTTCCGGCGCCTGCTGCACCTCGACACGCTGTTGGGCGCTGACGAGCGCTACGACCAGGATCACCTGGAGATCGTCACCGTCCGCGAGGACGCGCGCTTTCACCGGCCCCCCAGGACGGTGCCGAGCGACCACGACGTCCAGCCGTGTGGACTCTGCCGCAAACTGATCTTGGATCTTGATCAGGATTTGGTGCTGCTTCCGTACGAGGGCGCGGCCTGAGGACGGGCACGCAGCGGGCGCCCCGTCGAGAGGCGCTCAAGCCGCAGTTGTAGGCGAACAAGCAGGGGCTGACGTGCGCGGCCCCGGAGGTACGACCAGCGGGAGCCGGACCGACAAGGTCCGGCTCCCGCTTCGGTGGCTTAGGTGAAGCAGTTTGCGTGCCGCCTAACTTCGCTGCGGCTTCTTTCAGCCCGGCTGCTAACCGTCGTAGATCTTCCGTCGGACGCCGGAACGGCGAACGTGAACGGCGCAGAGAGTTCCGTTCGAAGTTCGGCTTGACGTGACGAACCCCACGTGCGTACACTCGGTTCGTGAGCACCAGCCGGAGCAGTGGCGACCCCGCCCTCCTCATCGCCCTCGAGTCAGTCCTGCGTGAGCAGGAGCTCGTAGAGCGCGAGCTGGCCGAGTTGCACGCTCGTCTGGCGCACCTTCGGGAAGCGTCCTCGGGTCTTGTCGGTCTCCTGGGCGCCGCGGAGGCGCAGAAGGTGGCGGATGCGGTCGGTGTGCCGCTGCGTCTTCGGCCGACCCCTCGCGTCCAGGATGAGCAGCGTCGACTCCGCAACGAGCGCGTCCATGCGGCAAAGGTCGTCTCTGGGCAAGGCCAAAGCAACATCGATCCGGCGCGGCCCGACGGTACGGAACCCTTCAGGACGCCGGCCTCGGCCCCCGCGATCGACGCCGGCTCCTACGCCCTTTCCACCACCGCCGCCTTGGACTCGCCGGCTTCGACGGACGGCACCAGCACCGACAAGGTGGTCCAGCTACTGCGGGAGTTCAACGGCAGAGCGATCCCGCGACAGATGATCGTCGACGAGTTCTTTCGCCGCGGCTGGAACGACGAAGGCTGGAAGGAGCCGGAGGCGGCCATCCGCATGGCGATCAACCGCGCCGTCGCGCGCGGGGAGGCTCAGCAGGTCAACGGAGGCCGCTACATGCACAAGACGCCCGACCTGTTCCAGGGCGACAGCAGCGAGGGGGGTGAGGCGTAGACGCTCGCGGCGTGAGCAGCGCTAAGCAGCGGGTGGAGCAACCCCGCAAAGCCGAAGACCCGCCACGAGGGCGGGCCTTCGGAGACAGTCATCGCGGTAAGGCGACGACCTCAGCAATCAACACCTTACGCGGTGGCTGTCTCAAGACAAGTCCCTGAGCGCAACATCTGCGCTCACGATCTGTCAGGAGACAGAGACCTATGACCGCAACGCCGATCAACCTCAACATGCCTGAGCCCGTCGTCGTCGTGAACAACGGCGTGCTCTACATCAACAACCTGACCGAGAACGACCCGACGGTGGTAGCGGCCGTCGACGTCGCCGAGAACCAGGCGGCCGAGGCTCAGCGGCTGCTGCGCCTCGGCGCGCAGGTCGACCGCCTCGCCGGCGCCACCCTCGACGCCGAGGTGCTGGAGGGAACTGCCCTCCGGCTGGTCACCTCCTTCGAGGGCACCGTCGACAGCGCCGTCGACGAGATCCAGAAGAACGCAGCCAAGATCTTCGACCCCCAGGGCGGCTCGCTGCCCACCGCGCTCGGCGGGTTCAAGGCCGAGCTGGACAAGCTGCTCGGGCTGAACTTCGACCCTGACAGCCGCAAGAGCATCATCGGCAAGTTCGACGAGCTCATGCGCAACGTCTCCGCCGAGCAGATGGCGAAGTTCAGCCGGCTGCTCGACCCGACGGCGACCGACAGCCCGCTGAACAAGTGGCACGCCGACATCGACAAGACCGTCAAGGCGGAGGCGCACACGCTGTCGGAGCAGCTGCGGGAGCTCAGCGAGCGCATCGCCGTGCAGAACGCCACAGCGGAGGCGAAGAAGGCGGCCGCGAACAAGACGACCGCCAAGGGCTTCACCTTCGAGGACACCCTCCACGCGCTCGTCGAGCAGAACGCCCTCCCGCACCAGGACCTGGCGGTTCAGACCGGCCGCACCCTCGGTTCCTGCGGCAACCAGCAGGGCGACGAGCTCGTCACCCTCAACCCCGAGGACACCCGAGGCGCTGAGGCCAACGTCGTCTTCGAGTGCAAGGACAAGAAGATGGGCCTCAAGAAGATCCTCGACGAGCTCGACGGCGCCATGAAGAACCGGGACGCCGCCGTCGGCGTCGCGGTCTTCGCTACCACTGAGAACGCGCCGACCAACGTCGCCTTCTCCACGTACGGCTGCAAGGCGGTGCTGGTGCTCGACAAGGACGACCCGGACCCGCTGGCGGTGCGCCTGGCCTACATGTGGGCGCGCTGGGTCGCGAAGCGGGAGCTCGTCAGCGACACCAACGAGATCGACGCCGCTCGCATCGAGTCGCTGATCGACGAGGCCCGACGCGCACTCCAGCGGGCCACCACTGTCAAGAAGTGCCACACCAGCGCCCGCAAGGGCATCGACGAGGCCACCGCTCACGTCGACGCGCTGGTCGGCGAGATCGTCGCGGTGCTCGACGACCTGCACGCGGAGGTCACCAAGGCCGCGTAGCCCCGCACGGCAAAGAGGCGCACACCCGACGACGGTGTGCGCCTCTTTCCGTCTCTACCTTGCGGCCGTCCGCGTGCTCAGGGCCCCGACGCGGCGGGCCGCGGGGCGCCGTCTGCGCAGAGGGGCTCGGGCCGGGACGCCCGGACCCAACAGGGGCCCGTTCGCGGCCCAACAACAGCCCTCCTGAGGGCCCTCAGCCCGCTGCCCCCGACATGCTCGACGCCATGAGCGATCTCCTCTTCCAGAAGTCCCTACGAATGCCGACTGCGAGTGTCCCGGAGCGTGCCCGCACCGAGCTGATCGAGCTCACCTCAGCGCTGCAGGCAGGTGCGAGCCCACCCTCGCGGACATCCCGACGCTGCGGTCCTACCCCTACGTCGCCCTGCGCGTGGCGGCCGGCGTCTGGGTGGATGTCGAGCGCACCTGGCGGTGCTTGCATCCGAGCGGCCCGTTGGGCCCGGCGTCCGCTGGGTTGCCCCACCACGTCGAGTTCTTCGACCTACGGCGGCATGTACGCGACGACCCTGACTGATCACGACCTTGCTGCAGGCACCGCCGCGATTGTGGGTGCTGCGCGGGGCCGGCGCGATCGCCAGGTGATGCTGAGGGCCACGGGTCTTTGCAGCCGTGATCGTGGCGGCGCAGGACGTCATGGACGCCTGCGACGTGACCGCGGTGATGCTCGGTCGGGCGTTCGCTGGTCAGACCCACCTGCGGCCGTGGCGCGCTCGGCACGCACCGACGGCGGTGCGGATCACCTTGTCCCAGTAGTCAGGTGCGATCGTCGTCGCTCTCGACGACCGCGTTGAGTGCCCTGCTGGCCTCGGCGAGCTGCTCATCCGTTGCTGACTCCTCCAGCTCCGCCAGGCGTGCGCGCATGGCGTCGA
>JAQGJA010000029.1 GCA_028290805.1 Alphaproteobacteria bacterium | reverse complement strand
TGCCGAACAGGTTGATGGCACCGTTACGGCCTTAACCGATACGCTGGCCAACCAGCAATTCGCCTTTGTCGATATCCGCCCCGAAGTAGCGCTGGACCGCGAACAGCGCGTCGTAAATCTTTCTTATAATATCGGCGAAAGCCCGCGGGTTTTCGTCGAACGGGTGGATATCGTCAATAATACCCGCACACTGGACGAAGTCATCCGCCGTGAAATGCAGCTGGTCGAAGGGGACCCCTTTAACCGGACCAAGCTGAAAAAATCCGAACAGCGCATCCGTGATCTGGGCTTTTTCAAAAATGTCAGCGTTAAGCCCAGCCAGGGGACACAACCGGACCAGGCAATTATCACGGTCTCGGTTGAAGAGCAATCGACCGGTGAACTTTCGGTCGGCGCGGGTTTCTCGACCAGCGATGGTCCTTTGGCCGATTTCCGCATCCGCGAGCGCAATTTATTGGGCAAAGGGCAGGATCTGCAATTATCCACCACGATATCGGGCCGCACGAACCAGTATGATCTGCGCTTTACCGAGCCGTATTTCCTGGACCGCAACCTGGCCGCCGGGGTCAATCTGTTCCATACCACGACGGATTACCAGGACCAGAGTTCCTATGACCAGAAACGCACCGGTGCCGGCGTGCATATAGGTTATCCTCTATCGGAAAAATGGCGCCAGGATTTGCGTTATACAATTGACAGTTCGGAAATCCGCAATGTCCGTTTCGATGCCTCCCGCTATATCCGCGACCAGCAAGGCGAACGCATCACGTCAGAGATAGGCCATACCGTTTCCTATAGCGATCTGGACAGCAAGCTTGATCCTGCGCAAGGTCTGGCGGCCTCTATTTCGAACGATGTGGCGGGGCTTGGCGGAGATGCGCGTTATATCGGCACCAAACTGCGCGGCATTAATTACTGGCCGCTGACCGAAGATAAAAGCTGGGTGTTCAGCACGCTGGGCGAAACAGGTTATATCTTTGGCCTCGGCCAGGATGTCCGCATTAATGACCGATATTTCCTGGGCGGGAATTCCTTTCGCGGCTTTGATGTCTCGGGCATGGGGCCGCGCGATATCGTCACCAAGGATGCCCTGGGCGGCAACCGCTATGCCCGCGGTTCGGTGGAATTAACGGCGCCGCTGGGTTCGTCCTCAAAAGGCCTGGGCCTGCGCAGCCATTTATTCAGCGATTTTGGAACGCTGGGCGATGTAGACAGCAAAGGCCCCGGCATTGTCGATGAAGACGCCTTGCGCGCTTCGGTCGGTGTCGGTATCTCGTGGCGTTCTCCTTTAGGTCCGCTTCGCGGCGATTTTGCAATTCCTGTCATGAAAGAAGATTATGATGAAGACCGTATTTTCAACTTCAATTTCGGCACGCGCTTTTAACGCCATAAAGGTGTTGCTGCTGGCCGCCGTTTTAACGGTGCCGGTTGCGGCGTCTGCCCAGAATGCGCCGCCTGTGCGCGCCAGCTCGACGGGCAGGATCGCGGTGGTCGATCTGCAATTTTTGGTTGCCAATTCCCGCGCCGGAAAATCGATCCGCAGTCAATTGGATGAGCGCCGCAATGCGTATCGCCCGCAGATCGACAAACAGGAAAACGAACTGCGCGCTGCTGAAAAAGACCTGATTGCGCAGCAAAATACCTTGTCCAAGGAGGACTTCCTGAAAAAACGCAAGGAATTTGCCGAACGCGTCATGGCCGCCGAACGCAGCGTCAATCTGCGCCGCCAGGCTTTTGACAAAGCCTATATGGAAGCTTTAGAAAAATTGCGCGAACAAATCGTGAAAATCGTGGCCGATATCGCCGGGAAAAACGAAATTGCGCTCGTATTGAATCGCCAGGAAGTAGTTTTGGTCGAAGCGAAAATGGATATCACCAAAGACGTCCTTGCCGCACTGGATGGCAAGGTTTCGTCCATCCCGGTCAATATAAAATAAGCAGCGGAGCATTTCTTTTGGCCGATCCCCGTTTTTTCAAAACCCCTGCGCCGCGCAGCCTGAGCGAGATTGCCGCCATCAGCGGTGCGACGTTACAAGCGCCTGGCATTGATCCCGATAAAGTGATGCTGACCGATGTCGCGCCGCTGCATACCGCAACGGCCCAGCATCTTACCTTCATCGACAATAAAAAATATATCGACCTGTTTGAAAAAACGGCGGCGGGCGCCTGTTTCGCCACCGCCGAAAATGCGGAAAAAGCGCCAAAGTGCGTGGCCCTTTTAATCACGGACAAACCCTATAAAGCCTATGCCCTGGCGGCCCAGAAATTTTATCCAGAACCTTCCTGGAACAAGACGCATATCGCCCAAAGCGCCTTTATTCATCCCACCGCGGAAATCGTGGCCAATTGCATTATCGATCATAATGTCTATGTCGGGCATCACGTTAAAATCGGCAACAATAGCTGGCTAAAGCCCAATGTCGTGGTCGGCCATGGCGTTGAAATCGGCACCAATACGATTATCGGTTCCAATGTTTCACTCTCCTATTGCCTGATCGGATCGAATGTCCGCCTGCTGCCAGGCGTGCGCATCGGTCAGGAAGGCTTTGGCTTTGCCATTGATCCCGCCGGGCATATATTGGTGCCGCAGCTTGGCCGCGTTATCATCGGCGACAGCGTGAATATTGGGGCCAATACCACTATCGACCGCGGAGCAGGGCCCGACACAATTATCGGCGATGGC
>JAQGJA010000022.1 GCA_028290805.1 Alphaproteobacteria bacterium | reverse complement strand
GACATGTACGCTGACGCCCAAGGCGAAACCGATTGCGGTAAAAATTCCGGTCCGGCGCGAATACAGCACAGAATTGCGCACGGCAATAACGAAATCGGGTCCCGGCGAAAGCAGGGCCAGGAAAAATACGGCTACCAGCAAGGACCAGTCTGCAAAAAATCCATCCATCATTTATCTCCCCATGTCGAGCCGTCAAATATATTGAAACAACAAATAGATTACCAGTGCAATCGCCCCGGTTGCAGCAAAAGCCAGCGGCAGGCGCTTGCTGACCAGTCCGATGGCGGCAGGCCCAAGGCGCGCTGTAAGCACCGAAACCAAGGCATAGCGCAGCCAGTGCGCCAGCAAGGACACAATGATAAAAGGCACTAACGCCATATGCGCAAGACCCGCTGCCAGAATAGTGAAGCGATAGGGAATCACCGGCGACATGGCCGAAACACCGACGACCCAAACCCCGTGCTTTTCAAACAACCTTTCCAGCATGGGCACGAAAGTCTCTGGACATGCTGTAGTCGAATATTGGCACATCCAACGCAGGACCGGCAACGCGATGGGTTCAAAAGCAAAGTAACCGATGGCATAGCCTGCCATCCCGCCGACAACGGACCCAATAGCTGCGATCGTCGCAAAAAACACGGCTCGGTTGGGATTCGCCAGCGCCAATGGCACTAATAGCACATCGGGTGGTACCGGAAAGATGACGCTTTCAATTACTGCATATAAAAACAGCCATATAGCGGCATAGGGATGATGCGCAAAACGGCGCATATATTCGGTTAGTTTTTCGATCATGGGGGTAACTTAAGTCTGCTTATTTACAAAGGCAATTTTTTTATCTATATAGACTTTTCCCTCTCTTTCAGGGAAACTCTAAAAAGACTTGAAAAGGACCGAAATAGGAAAATTTCTCTTGCAATAGGAAAGTTTTCCAATTAGAATCGTTTTTAAGGCCTGTATGGCGAAATTGGTAGACGCGGCAGACTCAAAATCTGCAGCCTTCACGGGCGTGCTGGTTCGACTCCGGCTACAGGCACCATAGAGTTTTATAATTGTTGAAAGAGAGAAAATCATGGCTGCTCCAGCTGAATCCCGTACCGCATCCAATTCAAATGATCGTCAAAAGGCTCTGGACTCAGCTTTGAGCCAGATCGAGCGCGCCTTTGGCAAAGGCTCGATCATGAAACTGGGCACAAATGACAAAGCCGAGGCCGAAGTCATTTCAACCGGTTCCCTGTCTTTGGACATTGCCCTTGGCATTGGCGGCCTGCCGAAGGGCCGTATTATTGAGATTTATGGCCCTGAGAGCTCGGGTAAAACAACCCTGGCTTTGCATGTCATCGCCGAAGCCCAGAAAAAAGGCGGCACCTGCGCGTTTATTGATGCAGAGCATGCGCTTGACCCGACCTATGCCACCAAGCTGGGCGTCAATATCAACGACCTTCTCGTTGCCCAGCCCGATAATGGCGAACAGGCTTTGGAAATCACCGACACATTGGTGCGTTCGGGCTCCCTGGACGTCCTGGTTATCGACTCCGTCGCCGCCCTTGTCCCGCGCGCCGAGATCGAAGGTGAAATGGGTGACAGCCACATGGGTCTTCAGGCCCGCCTGATGTCCCAGGCCCTGCGCAAGCTGACCTCGACCATCGCGAAATCGAACACGATCGTTATTTTCATCAACCAGCTGCGTATGAAAATTGGCGTCATGTTCGGTAACCCCGAAACGACCACGGGCGGTAACGCCCTTAAATTCTATGCCTCGATCCGCCTGGATATCCGCCGCATCGGCGCGATCAAGGAGCGTGAGGAAACCGTCGGCAACCAGACCCGCGTCAAGGTTGTCAAAAACAAGATGGCCCCTCCCTTCCGCCAGGTTGAATTCGACATCATGTATGGCGAAGGCGTCTCGAAACTGGGTGAAATCATCGATCTGGGCGTTGCCGCCGGCGTCGTTGAAAAATCCGGCGCCTGGTTCGCCTATAACGGTGAAAAATTGGGCCAGGGCCGCAACAACGCCAAGCAGTTCCTGAAAGACAACCCAAAAATCGCCGACGAAATCGAAGCCAAGGTCCGCGGCAATTCCGGCGAAGTCGCCAATGCCATGATGGTCAGCACCGGTGAAGGCGAAGCTGCCACCGAGTAAATCGGATTTAATAGATTGAACGAGGGCCGCTTTCTAGCGGCCCTTTTTATAATGCCTCTTCCCGGAATAATTATCAGCTCTCCAGAAAACTCTTCCAGAATCGCTCATATTCATCCAGGAAAAACAGCATCATTGCCGATATGCTGGTCATCAGCAGGACCAGACCGGTTAACACCTGGACCGGCACGGACAAGGCAAAAACCTGGATCTGGGGCACCAGGCGTGCCACCAGCCCCATGGCGATAAAGACGCCGAATGACACCACGACAAAAGGCGCGGAAATCATAAGGCCTATGCGCATGGCTTCGCTGATATCCTGGGCCACGCTGAAGCTCATATCATCCAGCATCAAATCATTTTGTGTCGGGAACAAGGCATAGGAATCGATAAAGCCCATGAATAACAGATGATGCAAATCGGTCACGAACAGCATCACCACGGTAAGGATCGAAAAAAACGTGTTAACCACCGTGGTCTGGCCCGAAAGCTGGGGGTTGAATGTCATGGCGCTGGAAAGCGAGGTGGCATGCGCTACCAGAACCCCGGCCAGGTTGATGGCGATCATCATCACCTGGGTCATCAGCCCAAGAAACAGCCCGGTTAGCATTTCCTTGACAATCATTACCCCAAAGACAATCGGCTGGGCCGGCATTGCCGCAGGCAAAAAAGGCTGGAGCACGGGAACCAGGATAAAGCAGAAAGTCAGGGCGAAAAACAGGCGGATCTCAACCGGCACCGTGATGTCGCTCAGCCCCGGCATGATCATGATGGCTGTACCAATGCGCGCAAAAATAATCAAAAAGGAAAACACCTGGGTCGCGATAAAGGTTTCCAGCAGGCCCATTATTCGACTTTGACGATACGATCTGCAAGATCGATCATGAACTCGTTCAGGTTGGCGCTCATATAAGGCATGAACAGATAAAGCGCGACAAAGATGGCGATGATTTTCGGCACATAGGCCAAAGTCTGTTCCTGGATCTGGGTCAAAGCCTGGAGCAAGGACACGACAAGACCGACCACAAGCCCCACCAACATTACCGGTGCACTGACCTTGATGGCCAGCCAGATCGTATCGCGCGCAAGGTCCAGAGTTTCAACACCGTTCATAAGGATATTATTGCAAAAAATAAGGGAAGTGGGAATAGTTATAAATGCGTAATCCCGACGAAGGAGGGGTGCCCTCCTTCGTCGGGATTAAAAATAAAAGTTAAATCTGCGTCCGGCTGATCTGGTTATAGGCATCCATCATCTTGTCGCGCACGGCCAGGAACAATGTCAGGGTCATCTCGGCATTATTTACCGAGTTGACGACGTCGGTCAGGTCGGCTTTGCCCAGTACCGCATCGGCGGAAACTTTTTCGCTGCTTTTTTGGCTGTCGATGGTATTTTGCGTGGCGGTTTTCAGCATTTCGCCGAATTTGGCGCCGGAAGTGTTTTCTGCGACCTGGTCGACGACTCCGCCGCCCATCCCTGCCCCGATCTGGGATGCGGCTTTATAAGCACCGAGTGCGGCTCCTGGATTAATGGCTGTCATGGCGACTCCTTTTAAACTTCAGTGGTTTAACGTTGCGGTTGCAACATATTGATTGTCTTCATCAGCATGCCGCGGCTCAGTTCGATCGAACTCATATTCGCTTCATACGAACGGTTGGCTTCGCGCATATCCATTGTCTCAATAAGGCTGTTAACATTCGGTAACTTTATATAGCCTTTTTCGTCGGCGGCCGGATGTGTCGGGTCGTATTTCAGGCGGAAATTGCTTTGGTCGCGGTCGATCTTGTCCACGGCAACTTTTTCCACGCCGCTGGCGCGGTCAAGGCGGGACTTGAATGAGATTGTCTTGCGGCGGTAAGGATCGGCATCTGGCGTGTTGGCGGTGGTTTCGCTGTTGGCAATGTTTTCGGAAATGACGCGCATTCTTGTGCTTTGAGCTTTCATGCCCGAGGCGGAGATTGACATTGCGTTGAAAAGTTCCATGAGGTGTTCTCCCTAAATCCGATTAGTGTTTCATTGCCGAGCGCAGCATATCCAGGTTTTTGCCATAGATATTAGTGACCAGTTGGTAATCGATGGCGGTTTTGGAGGCGTTCATCATCTGTTCTTCCATCGTCACGCCGTTCGAGGTGGGTTTAATTTCATAGGGTTGACGGTTGGCTTTGCCGGTTTCGGCGCGGTCCATCATCTGAAAGCCGTTGACATGGGCGGCGCTTGTCGTCGTCATGGCCAGTTTCTGGCCTTCTGCTAAAGCGGTGCGGCCCTGGTAAACGGCCATGGATTTGCTGAAATCGGGTGCGGACACATCCATTGGCTGATAACCGGGAGAGTCGGCATTGGTAATGTTCTGCGCCAAAACACGCTGGCGGGTCTGAAGATATTTCATCTTTTCAGACATTCCGTTCATAAGGGCGATTGATTCAAGCATTTGATAGCCTCTGTAAAGTTTTCGGTGTATCTTTGGTCCTCATGACCGGCAAACCACCACGAACACCTATAAGCAAGAACCGTGCCAATTCGCCCCGGCCCGTGGCAGCGGCGCTGGAAAACGACCCGAATAATTCCGAACTGCCCAAAATCATCGCTGCCGGCCGTGGCCACTGGGCTGAACAGATCCTGGCTTTGGCCCACGCCAACGGTATCAAGGTCCGCGAAGACCCGGCTTTGGCCGAGATACTGGCCAGCATCGAACTGGATTCGCCCATCCCCACCGAAGCCATCATGGCCGTGGCTGAAATCCTGGCTTATGTGTATGAGGCCGAAGGTAAAGGCCGGCCGGATAAGGATGATCCGTTTAAAATATCAGCAGATAAAGAATAAGTGTCATGCTGAACTTGTTTCAGCATCCTTTTAAAAGTTTGCACGCTGATGATGGATCCTGAAACAAGTTCAGGATGACAATAGGTTCTTCCCCCATTCCATGATCTCGTCTAATCTTTCCCCATGAACCCAGCCACTGATCTTTTGCGCGCCATTCTTGCCCTTGTTTTTGTCCTGGGGCTGATCTGGCTGCTCAGCTATTTGGTCCGCAAATATGGCGGCCGTTTGGGCCTTCCGGCCATGCCCATGGTTCCTAATAAAGAGCGCCGTTTGCAGTTGCTGGAAACCTTGCCACTGGATGGCAAGAACCGCCTGGTCCTCATCCGCCGCGACGAGGTCGAGCACCTCGTCCTGATCGGCAGTGACACGGCGCAGGTTGTTGAAGGCTCGTTTAAAGGAACAAAAAGCCATGACTAAATTCCTTAAAGCCCTGTATGACAAGAAGTGGCAATTTCTGTTATTTGCTGTGGCCTTGGTCGGCATTTTTGCTTTCTTTCATCATGATGCCCTGGCCCAGAAACTGACGCTCGATCTGGGCGGTGAAGGCACCAGCACGGGGGATGAGGCAGCGGGCGGCACAGGCACGGTAACCGGCCGCGTCGTGCAGATCGTCGCCTTGATGACCGTCTTGTCCCTCGCCCCCAGTATTCTCATGATGATGACGTCGTTTACGCGGATCGTGATCGTGTTTTCCTTTTTGCGTTCGGCC
>JAQGJA010000173.1 GCA_028290805.1 Alphaproteobacteria bacterium | reverse complement strand
GATTGGAACGGGCGTTGTCGAGCGCGGTTTTCGCCGCTTGGTAACCGGGATCGGCATCGAGCGCCGCTTTGAGAGCCGCGTTCGCTTCCTGCGCCGCGATTCGCAGCGGTTCGTGCGGCTGCGATGCGAGTTTGAAAGCTTCGCTTGCGGCAGTAACCGGCGCGGAATTTACGGTCAAATTGTCGGCGGCGACAAAAAGCCCGCCATCATCGAAAAATGCGATAAGCGCGTCCAGTTGAGCCTGATTGACAACGCCGTTCGCGTCAGACGAAAGCGGCAAAACGTTGGGCGAATTGTCGGGATTACGCAACATAATGTTGATTGTTTGACCTTTCCCTTTGGTCTGTAAATCCTCGACAAGCGCGTTAATACGATCTTGAATATCCTGAGCTGTCATAAAAAATTATTCTCCTTTATCTATTTAGATTTGCTAATTTCTTAGCAAAGTTATAATAAGCTATGCTAATATATTTAGCAAGCGAAACGCTTCGCTTAACTTCAAAAGGGAGAATGATTTAATGGCAACAAAAACTTGGAAATCGATCAGCAAGTTTCGATTATTTACAATCGTCGCGCTTTCGCTTCTGACATCGCTGTCTCTGACGCTCGGCGATGAACTGTGGACGTTGAAAGACGTTGTTTCCGCTGTAATGCAAGCCGCGATTGCGGGTTTTGCGTTTCTGCAATGTCCGACAATCAGCAAAACGCCGGAAAACCGGCAAGGAGAATCTTGAAATGGAAAGTTATTTTATTTCAATGGGAATTACCGTAATTCTCAATCTGCTCAAAAACAAAGACAACCGGCGCAAATACAAAAACGCGCTGTTGAAAGTCCGTGACGCGATCACGGCGGCTTTTCCCGAAGAGGTGAAAGATGAACAGCGAAACGATTAAAAGACAAAACGCTTCGCGCCTGAGCAATGTTAATCCGATTCTGGCTGAAAAATGCCGGGCGATTATCGCGCTCGCTGAATCGGAAGGATTTTCTTTAATCGTAACGTGCGGCTTTCGCTCGAACAAAGAGCAAAACCGTTTGTATTCAATCGGTCGGCGCGGCGTTCCGGACGAGAAAAAAGTAACGAACGCTCGCGCCGGTCAATCAAACCACAATCACGGAACGGCGGTTGATTTCGCGTTTGTCGTCAACGGTGAAATTTCGTGGAATGCCAAACTTTATCAAAACATCGGACGCTGGGCTAAAATTGTCGGTTTGAGTTGGGGCGGCGATTGGCGCGACTTCAAAGATTACCCGCACGTCGAGCTTTAACGCTTCGCGCATTTCGCGCTGTGCATTCGGCTTGCCGTTCGCCCGCGCATCACTCGCCGCAAAAATCGCGGCATCGAAACTTCGCCGCCGCGCGCGACTTTTTTCCAAGTTGGCGCGGCGGCTTCGTCTGTTTCGCTCCGCTCAAGTTTATTTTTCTGATCTTATTGGTTTTGTTTGTAAAGCCTTTTAGAATAAATGCTTGAGTCAGATTTAAGTACATTTGAAATAAAAAATAATGTTGATATAAGATATGAATAAACTTGTACTTACTTCATATGCCAAAAAATCGAAATTCTCAAAGTTCTAAGAAAAGACAAAAACAATTAAAGACTTCCTCCGAACAAGTCTTACCGATCATTAAAACCACACAACCCACTTTGTCCAAAGACAGCACCAAATCAGAATCAATACTTACAACAAAAGAAACATCGCCATCTATTCTAGAATCAACGAATAAAAGTATATGGAAAAACTTTGAGAGAAAAGAAGTTCTTATACTTATCGGCGGCGCGGCTACGGCTGTAGGGCTTTCCCTTGGATCCGTTACTGCCGGCATTCAACTTGTAGGTTTTGATATGACTTTAGCCCACTTGTTGATATTTTTAGCGTGGTTTTTCCTTGTGGCAGGTGTCGTTATTGGTTTGTTTGTTTGGGAAAGATTAGGGTCTATTCACTGGCATAAAAGAGGTTTTGCTATTCTTGCTTTTATGGTTATATCCGGTGTGTTCTTTACTGCGATTGACATTAGAATGGTCAACAAAAAAGCAGAAACGGACAAAAAGATTGCCGAAGCACAATCAATTGCCGAACTAAAACAGGAAGTCGCAAAATTGGTAAGCGATTTACACAGCTTTTACGCAAAATGGGAAAACTTAAAGCCGCCCATTGGCTTTGGTGATACAAGCGAAGGTTACAAGAATGCAACCACTAGAGAAGAACAAAATAGAATTATACGCCAAGATTTCTATCGTCAAAAAGAGGCGTTAACCAAATGGTCTACACAATACCAAAATGAATATAACAGAGAGTTTTATACCAAAGCCTACAATTTACGAGATGAAATGTTAAAACGCATTCCTCCCGATAAAATCAAAAATCGCAAAGTAAATTTGTCTTGGATGCATTATGAAAGATTATCCGGTGTAAATCCTGTGGCACAGATTGCATCTGATTTAGAAGAATTAGCCAGCTTATTGCCTAATTAAGAATAAATCTACAAATCTTAATTAATTCTATTTGCTTCAACTTTTCTTTTAATTCCAGCCTTTTCAATTCTTTAAATACTTCATTGAAATAAAAACATTTTTCGCAGAATGTAAACGATTCTGTTTTTCATTGCGTCGCGTGTTTGCCGCTTCGCGGTCAGTTCTACGCTTTGAATATTAATGATTCGCTTCGCTCAATCGTTTTGATTATCACGCATTCGCGCCGCTTCGTTGATCCCGCTCGCGGCTCCGCTCGCGTTTTGCTT
>JAQGJA010000156.1 GCA_028290805.1 Alphaproteobacteria bacterium | reverse complement strand
GAACGTTTCCGTGCGGGGCGAACATATTTTCTTTGACGACCGTTTGCGGGAACGGGAGTTCGGGTTATTCGACGGAATGAAAGACGAGGAGATTTCAAAAATATATCCCCAGCAATGGCAGCATTATCAAAAAATGATGCAACAGGGTGGAAAATACTATGCGAAGCCTTATGGCGGCGAGTCCGGCGCCAATGTCGCGGACCGGTTACGCAGCCATAAAGAGACGTTGTGGCGTGATAACAAAAAAGGCATTAAAAACCATGTCATCGTAAACCATGGATTTACCTTGCGCTGTTTTGTAACATCTTTCCTGAACCTGCACCCTGTCTTTTTCTCCATGGAAAAAAATCCTTCCAATACGGCTATACGTCTTTTGGATATTGATCCGATGACAAACCGATATGCGGATTACGGCTATATTTACGACCCGGAAAAGGAGATTTATCTTACCGAAAAACCGGCAGAACCAAAACGCTATGATCTTAAAGAAGCGCTGAAAATGTAAGCGTCATAGCCGGCAGCTATTTCTTTCCCTTTGCCGGCGGCTGGGCCATCATCGGCATTGACTTCAGGCTCATTTCCTCGCGCTTGGCTTTGGCCTGGCGTGCGCGTTCACGCGGGTGCATGCGTTTTTGTTTGGTGTCGTCATCTTTACCGGCATTGCCTTTATTGCGGGCATAGGAATCGGCGCTGGCCAGACGCGGCGGGGTCATGCCGCCACTTGTGATGCCAAGCTCCATTGCTTCCAGCTTGCGCAATTCATCGCGCAGCCTGGCGGCTTCTTCGAATTCCAGGTCGCTGGCGGCTTTGTGCATTAAACGCTCGATCTGGGTCACGCGTTTTTTGATCAGATCAGGCGTGATGAATTCCGCCTGATCTTCACTCATCCCCATCAGTTCCGCATCGGCATAGGCTTTTGCCTGGGCGGCGCGTTGCGGGTCGGCCCCGTAAATATCGTCCAGAATCGTGCTGATCGCTTTCTGAATTGATTTCGGCGTGATCCCGTGTTTTTCGTTATGCTCGATCTGTTTGTCCCGGCGGCGTTTCGTTTCGGAAATCGCGTATTCCAAACTCGCCGTCATGTGATCCGCATAAAGAATGGCGCGGCCTTCCAGATTACGCGCGGCACGGCCGATGGTCTGCACAAGGGAGGTGCGCGAGCGCAAAAACCCTTCTTTATCCGCATCCAGAATGGCCACCGCCATGCATTCGGGAATGTCCAGGCCTTCGCGCAGCAAATTGATCCCGATCAATACATCGAATTCGCCTTTGCGCAGGGCATGGATGATTTCGATCCGTTCAATCGTATCGATATCCGAGTGCAGATATTTTGCGCGCACGCCGTGTTCTTCCAGATATTCCGTCAGGTCTTCTGCCATGCGCTTAGTCAGCGTCGTAACCAACACACGCCCGCCTTTAGCGGCAATTTCGCGGCATTCATGCATGAGGTCGTCGACCTGGTTTTCCGTCGGACGAATGATGACGGGCGGGTCGATCAACCCGGTCGGGCGCACCACCTGTTCGATAAACACACCTTGCACTTCGTTCATTTCCCAAGGGCCCGGCGTTGCCGATACATGGACCGTCTGCGGGCGGAACATCTGCCATTCCTCGAATTTCAGCGGGCGGTTATCCAATGCCGAAGGCAGGCGGAACCCGTGTTCCGTCAGCGTCCCCTTGCGCGCCTGGTCGCCTTTATACATGGCGCCGATCTGCGGAATCATCACGTGCGATTCATCCACGAATAATAAAGCATCGCTGGGCAGATATTCGAACAAGGTCGGCGGCGGTTCGCCTGGTCGGCGTCCCGTTAAATAGCGCGAATAGTTTTCAATCCCGGCGCACATCCCCGTGGCCTGCATCATCTCGATATCGAATTGCGTGCGCTGCTGCAATCTTTGCGCCTCCAGCAATTTGCCCTGCTCGTATAATTCTTCCAGGCGGATTTTGAGGTCGATCTGGATCTGCTTGATCGCCTTTTCCATCGTCGGCTGCGGCGTCACGTAATGCGAGTTGGCGAAAATGCGCGTCGTTTCGATCTCGCCCGTTTTCTTGCCGGTCAGCGGATCAAAGGTGATGATGTTTTCAATCTCGTCATCAAACAGATTGATGCGCCAGGCTTCGTCATCCAGGTGGGCCGGGAAAATTTCGACCGTATCCCCGCGGGCGCGGAACGTGCCGCGCGAGAAATCGATATCGTTGCGCTTATATTGCAAACGGACGAATTCGCGCAGCAATTCCTCGCGGTTGATCCTCTGGCTCTTGCCGATATCCAGGATCATTTCCTTGTATGTATCAGGAGAGCCGATCCCGTAAATGCACGACACCGATGCGACGATAATCACATCGCGCCGTTCGAATAGCGCACGCGTCGCCGCGTGGCGCAAGCGGTCGATCTGTTCGTTAATTTGCGATTCTTTTTCGATAAATGTATCGGTGCGCGGTATATAGGATTCCGGCATATAATAATCGTAATAGGAAACGAAGTAATTCACCGCATTATCCGGAAAAAATGATTTCATCTCGCCGAAAAGCTGGGCCGCCAAAGTCTTGTTCGGCGCCAGGATCAATGTCGGCCGCCCCATCGCCTGGATCACATGCGCCATGGTAAAGGTCTTGCCCGAGCCGGTGACGCCCAAAAGGACCTGGTCCTTTTCACCACGCGTGATCCCCTCGATCAATTCCCTGATCGCGGTCGGCTGGTCCCCCGCCGGTTCAAAGGCGGAGTTGATTTTGAATTTTGCGGGTGTGGTAAGCATAAGGGATTATATAGGAGCGCGGCGTTAGAAATCCATAGAGTCCCTTCTCTGCGCTTAACCCTTTTAATACCCCGGCCGCCGCCCTATATTAAGAGAAAGACTTTACCGGAGACCTAGATGCTCAAGAAAATCCTTGCCGCTTTTGCCTTCTGCCTGCTTGTCCACCCCGCTTACGCCCAGCTTTCCCTCAATCCAGACCAGGAGAAAAAGGTCAAGGCGACATTGATTGCCGAGAATGACGGCGTCAAAGCCGGGGACATTTTCTGGGTCGCCATGCGCCAGGAAATCACGCCGGGCTGGCATACCTATTGGAAAAACCCCGGCGATACCGGCCTTGCCACCAGCATTAGCTGGGACCTGCCCCAGGGCTTTACCGCTGGCGAACTGCAATTCCCGACCCCGCATCGCCAGCCGACCGGGGAACTGGTCAATTTCGGCTATACGGATTCGGTCATGCTGCTGAGCCAGATCACCGCGCCCGGCGACCTTAAAACGGGCGAAACGTTGCACATCAAAGCCAAGGGAAGCTGGCTGGTCTGCGCCGATATCTGCATCCCGGAAACCGAGGAATTCGACCTGGCCCTGAAAGTGGCGAACAAGCCCGTTACAGGCCCCTGGGCCAGCGCCTTTATCGCCGCGCGCGCCAAACTGCCTATGACCAATAGCAGCAGACAGGCCGCCCGCGTGACGGCGGAAGAAATTGAGATTACTCTCGATCCCTTGCCCCTGAATGCCGATGAATTGCCCGAGGAAGCCTTGTTCTTCCCCGATGACGGCCTGTTGATCCAGCATAACGCGGTGCAGAAACTGGCCCTGAACGGCCGGGCTTTGACCCTGACCATTCCGCGCAACAAGTCGCGCACGACCCCTGTCACCGAGGTGTCCGGGGACCTGATGCTGCGCAACGCCATGGGCGAAAAATCCTTTCGCTTTACGGCCAAGGTAGAAATCCCACCCGTCTTGGCACCAGCGCAAACGACAGTAATTCCACCGGTAAGCCAGAAACTCGACGATCATACGCCTGAATGGCACCAGCGCATGCAGGATGGATTAAAAAAAAAATCTGAATATCCGCCTCAAACAAAAGATGGTTTTTTCTCAGCAATTTTTGCCGCTTTCCTAGGCGGGATTTTATTGAATTTAATGCCCTGCGTTTTTCCGGTCCTATCGCTTAAAGCCTTGGGACTGGTTAAAAAAGCCCATGATGAAAAACGCCGTGCTGTTATCATGGGCGGGGTCGCTTATTTGGCGGGAGTATTGGCTACTTTCACCTTGCTTGGCGCCGTGTTGATTACCTTGAAAAATGCCGGGGCTCAAATCGGCTGGGGCGTGCAATTGCAATCCCCTGCCTTTGTCGCCGCCATTGCCTTGGTCTTATTCGCCATCGCCTATTCCCTCAGCGGCGCAGTGACTTTTGGCACGCGGCTGATGGGGGTTGGCAATGCCCTGACCCAGAAATCATCGCTGGCAGGCTCGTTCTTTACCGGCGCGCTGGCCGTGGTGGTCGCAACCCCTTGCACCGCACCTTTTATGGGCGGGGCGATATTTTACGCTCTTACCCAGCGGCCCGGCGTCACCCTTGCGGTGCTCTGGGTCCTGGGGTTCGGCCTGGCTTTGCCCTATCTCCTTCTGACGATCTTCCCGGAAATCCTGCTGAAATATCTGCCCAGGCCCGGCGTCTGGATGGAGCATTTCAAGGAATTCCTGGCTTTTCCCATGCTGGCGGCCGCTATCTGGCTAACCTGGGTCCTGGCCCAGCAGAGTGGGGCGACGGGCGTGCTTTACGTGCTGCTCAGCATGTTGTCGCTTGGTTTTGGCGCCTGGCTTTGGGGCACGACCCAGAACCGCCCGGTCAGCTGGTGGCAATACAGCAAGATCATCCTGGCCCTGGTCGCCATGGTGGCAGCCGTCGCTTTGGTCATTGCCCAGCCAAAGAATGTCCCGCAACAAAATACAAGTGTGGAAACCGGTGCTGTCTTTGAAGCCTATACCCCCGAAAAACTCGCGCAGTACCGCGCCGAAAAACGCCCTGTCTTCGTGAACATGACCGCCGCCTGGTGCATTACCTGTCTGGCCAATGAGAAGGCCGCTTTGGAAACGCGGGGGGTTGAGACCTTTTTCCACGATAACAAGATTGCGTTCCTGAAAGGGGACTGGACAAATTACGATGACCGCATAACCTCGTATCTCAAGGAATTCGGCCGCAGCGGGGTGCCGATCTATGTGTTCTATCCCGCCGACCAAAGCAATAAACCCGTCATCCTGCCGCAAATTCTGACCCCGGATGTCGTGATCAATGCCATCAAACCTCTTATTGGAGAAACAAATGAATAAATTCTTCGCCGCACTTCTTTT
>JAQGJA010000146.1 GCA_028290805.1 Alphaproteobacteria bacterium | reverse complement strand
TGATGCGGACGCCTTCCTGGAAAAACATCTGCCAGTCATATTTCAGATTTTGGCCGATTTTCAATATGCTTTCATTTTCCAGCAGCGGCTTCAGTTTTTCGATGACCAGCTTTTTATCCAGCTGGGTATAATCGGCATCGTTATTATCGCCGAACAGATTGTTTTCCTTCACATGGCCGACGGGAATGTAACAGGCCACGCCGGGTGCGGTGGACAGGCTTATTCCCACAAGCTGGGCCTGGGCCGGGGTGAGGGAAGTGGTTTCGGTGTCAAGCGCAATCATGCCGTTTTGAGTGCCGCGTGCGATCCAGGTTTCGAGTTGTTCCATCGTGGTCACCAACTCGTAATGACGCTCGACGGCTTCCAGCGGTTGTTCTTCTTTTTCCTGCTCGTGGAACAGCGAGGTGGGAATTTCCCTGGCAGCCGCCAGGTCCCATTTTTTCTCGACCCGGCTTAAAATTGTGCGGAATCCCTGGGTACGCAAAAACGGGCCCAGCGTGGTCAGGTCCGGCGTATGCGGGCACAGATCGTCGAAATCTTTCGGCAGCGGGACGTTATGATCCAGTTGCACCAATTTTTTGGAAATCCGGGCCATCTCGGCATGCTGGGTCAATACTTCGCGGCGCTTGGGCTGTTTGATATTCTCAAGATTGGCCAGCAGGTTTTCCAGGTCGCCATAGAGGTTGATCAGTTCCGCCGCTGTCTTCACGCCGATGCTGGGGACCCCGGGCACATTGTCGCTGGAATCACCTGCCAAAGCCTGGATATCCACCACCTTATCCGGGGTGACGCCGAATTTCTCCATGACCTGTTCGGGGCCGATCAGGCCGAATTTTATCGGGTCGACCAGGCGTACCCCGTCGCGCACCAGTTGCATCAGATCCTTGTCCGATGAAATGATCCGCACTTCATAGCCGCGCTCGACGGCTTCGCGCGTATAGGTGGCGATCAGGTCATCCGCCTCAAAACCCGGCGTTTCCAGGCGTACGATACCAAACGCATCGGTGGCTTCTTTCACCAGGGCGAATTGCGGCTTTAATTCTTCGGGCGGGGCGCTGCGATTGGCTTTGTACCGGTCGTAAAGTTCATTGCGGAAATTGGGGCCGGAAGGGTCGAAAACCACGGCGATATGGGCGTCCCCTGCCTCGTCCAGCACGCGCAGCAAGATGTTGCAAAACCCCATCACCGCGCCGACCGGCGTGCCGTCAGGTCGTGTCAATGGGGGCAGCGCATGAAAGGCCCGAAAGATAAAGCCATGGCCGTCGATAAGATAAAGGGTCTTTGCCGTTTCCGTCACGGGGTGCAGCTAGTGCGCCATGTGGGACGCAACCGAATCCGTCTTCACATAGCGGCGGTCGCAATAAGGGCAATCGACAAAGCCTTTATCCGGATAGATGGGCAAATAGACGCGCGGATGGCCCATGGGCCCGGCACCGCCGTCACAGGCCACCTTGTCATCGGTGACAAGAAGAATTTCGGGATTGTCAAAATGCGGTTCTGTCGGGGTCATGCGCCTAATTTACCCTGCAAAAAGACTATAGGCAAGGGGCCGCTTTATCCCCTATATAGAAAGCCTCAAGCACCCGTAGCTCAGCGGATAGAGTGTTGCCCTCCGAAGGCAAAGGTCGCAGGTTCGAATCTTGCCGGGTGCGCCATTTAAGGCAAAATAAAAGCCAGCCGCTTGGCGACTGGCCCTGATGATTTATCACATATCCTTAACGCTTGCCGTCATTCCCGCCGGCATTAGGCTTGCGGCCTTCGGCATAGCCGGTGAATTGCGGGGCCATGCGGTCGGTGGCTTTAACGGGCTTGGTGCTGCCTTCTGTTTGTTTCAGGGGCTTATTATTCTGGGTGGGAGAAGTGGAGGTGGCTTCATTGGCCAGATTATTGGGATTGGATGATTTTGTCATTTTTGTATCTCCTTTGATATTCTTCCAGTTAATCACAGCTCGGGATAAGTTTTCCATTATTTTCTGTTTTGCAATGAAAACCTTTCGTCTTTATTCCTGACAGATCGACTAGGATTATCTGCAGCCGCTGCTATATTGGGTGGCAATGTTTGAATGAAGACAAAAGGAGAAGACTGATGGATATGCTGTACTGGGATCATTATTACGATAAATATATCCTTTTGAATCTGGCGATGGTCATTGCTCTGTTCGCGTCCTTGCGCCTGTTTGCCGGGCTGATCGGCGGGGTAAAGCCCACCGTGGAGCTCATCAAAAAAGACAATCCTGCTTTTGGCATTGCCCTGGCCGGGGTCATTTTGGCCATTGCACTGTTATTAAGCGGCACGATTTACGGCAGTTTGGACACAACCTTGCTGGAATCTGCGGAAACCGTAATTTTCCGCGGTGTCCTGGGCGTTATCCTTTTGGCGGTCACCCGGATTATTTTTGACAGGATCACGCTGTCGCGCGTCCATATCAAGGACGAAATCATCAAGGGCAATGTCGCCGTCGCCATCGCCGATACCAGCAATGTCATCGCTGCGGCCATTATCGTGCGCGCCGTGTTTGTCTGGGGCAAATCCAATTCGATGCAGGGGATCGTTGCCCTGGTGGCGGGCTATGCCGTTTCGCAATTGATCCTGACTTTTATCACTATGGCAAAATTGCGTATCTCGACAGCCCGTTATGGCGATCGCGGCATCCAGCGCCAGTTGAAAAACGGCAATATTGCCGTGTCCCTGCGCTTTGCCGGACAGAAAATCGGCACGGCCTTTGCCATCGCCATCGCGGCCAGCCTGATTGCGACGGAAGATTTTGAACTTCTGCCCGTATTGGGCGTCTGGTTTTTGGCTTCCCTGCTTGCCATCTTCCTGTTGAAGCTTATCTCGTTCATCTCCGAACGCATTATCCTGTTTAAGGTCGATATCAATGACGAAGTGATCGGGCAGGGTAATATTGCCGTCGGCGCGGTGATCGGCATTATCTATGTCGCCATCGGCCTGCTGCTTTCCAGCGTAGGTTAAGGGATTATTCCGCAGCGCCGGATTTTTTCTCGGGTAGGATGACAAAAGATTTCTTCTGGCGTACCAGCTTGATCAGGTTATTGCGGCCTGACAAGGTCATATTCCCCTGGATGCTTTTTTCGCTGA
>JAQGJA010000126.1 GCA_028290805.1 Alphaproteobacteria bacterium | reverse complement strand
ATCGCGCGCTTCTTCCCATTTCTCAGTCGTAAACAGGCTTTCCATCTTGGGCACGATCGATGTCGCATGCGGTGTGCCTTCCAATTCCTTGGATTTGAAATGCCACATCTGCGCAAAGGCCGGATTGAACAAAGCCAGCCTTGCATCCGACCGCCACACGGCCAGCCCCTCGGCCAGGTTGTCGATGGTTTCGCGCTGCACGGCAATCAGGGTGTTATATGACGACTCCAACTCCAAACGCGATGTGACATCTTCGAATGTCATGAACAAGCCGCCCAACGGGTGCGGCACGACGATCATGCGGATAGCGGTGCCGTCTGGCAAATGCATCATCTCTTCATGCGGCCCGATCAGCGAGGTAAAGCGGTCCAGCCATTGCTTTTTATACAAACGGAAATCCGCCTGTTCCGGCAATTTGCGCTTCTCGCGCAAAGCTTCCATGATTTCGCTCAGCGGCGGCTTGTCGTCCAGGAAAACCTCATCCAGCGGGAAAAGATTCACATAGGCATCGTTATAAAAGGTCAGCTGGGTTTTTGGATTGAAAATCGCAATCCCGGTATTCAGAGCGCGCAGCAATTCCTGGGTACTGGCGCGGAAACGGCGCAGTTCCGACTGCATCTCGTCCAAAGAGGTCATATCCTGGGCCAGGCCAAGCGTCTGGCCATCGGTGCCCAGCGGCATCTCGCTGACCTGCATCAAACGGCGCTCGCCTTGGATTACAAGCGGGTGTTTCTCCGAAACCAAGTCCCGCTCGTTACGGGCGCGTGTCGCCATGGCGCGGCCCATGCCGGCCTTGCTGCCCATCAATTCTTTTTGTTCGCCGATGACATCGGATTGGTCCGCCTCGACCATGGTGGCGTAGGCGGCATTGCACCACATCAAGATGCCTTCATTATCGCGCACCCAAAGTGGCAAGGGCACAGTTTCAAGGCGGGTCAGATATTCGGCGGTGATTTCCTCCAGGATGTTTTTTTCCTGCTGGGCCTTGGAAACATTGGTCAGGCTGTGGGTAAGATCGGTGAACCAGAAAATATCCAAAGCTTCGCCGCTATCGTCCTGGCGTCGTTCACCCTGGATGCCCAGGATGCGCTGTTCATCGGCAGTGCGCACGCGCAGGGAAAAAGGCTGGCCTTCGCGCTGCAAACGATGCCAGAGACCTTCCAATGCTGCGGCATCGCTGGGCGCCAGCGTATAGATAATGTCTTCAACATGGCGGATGGTCTTGGTCCCCAGCCAGCGCGACAGATGCGGCGCAACCGCCACTTCACCGCGCTGGGACCAGACCGCATAAGCCTGGGGCGATTGCTCGAGCAGCAGGCGCAGGCGGTTATTGTCGCTTTCCGTCTGCAGCATTTTGCCACCCCCGGGCAGCGCATAAGCGCGCATGCGTCTCAAGACACGGCGGATGCGGCCTGATTTTGCAGAAGGGACGGGAATGTCAGGGCGGGAAAAATCACTCATGGGTACAGGCGTACACGCGTTTCGTTAATTTTGTTCTTAATTCTTGTCTTTGAATCTTGGCACAGACGATAGGGTAAAGAAAGGCCTTCTGGTGGCGTTTTTTCTGGGGTTTGGCAGCCAGATAGGCTAAAATAAAAAAGTATATAACAAAGGAAACGCATGTCTGACGGTGTCGAGGGTAATCCAGCTTATGAGTATACGGGCAAGAATGAATTGATTCTGCTCAGTGAAATGAAGATTTACAATAACCACCTTGCTGCCTTGTGCAGCCGTTATATTGATAAAAACATGCATGTACTGGATTTTGGCGCGGGTGCCGGCGATATTGCCCAGCTGGTCCAGGCACGCACCACTGCGGTTATTACCTGTATCGAGCTTGACCATGAGCATGCCCAAATACTGGCGCGCAAGGATTTCACGGTTTATGCGCGGGCCGATCAGTGCGAAACGAATTCGTTCGACGCCATTTATTCTTCCAATGTGCTCGAGCATGTTCCGGACCAGGTAAGCGCCTTAAAGGAATTGCACCGGGTTTTACGCCCCAGTGGCGTCGCAGCATTCTGGGTCCCGGCTTTTCCGCTTTTATGGACCGAACTGGATGACCGGGTCGAGCATCAGCGCCGCTATACCCGGAAAACGCTTGAATCGGCTTTTAAGGAAGCGGGATTTGTTGTTGAGCGCAGTTTTTATCAGGACAGCCTGGGGTTCTTTATAGCGCTTCTGGTAAAGCTCGTTGAAAGGACGCAACAAAAACAACAAAAAATAGAGATGATCACAAAACGAAATATCTTTTTATATGATCGCGTATTATTCCCATTGTCGAAATTAGCGGATTATTTATTTCACCCGTTTTTTGGGAAAAACGTCTTTATTTACGCGCGGAAATCCGGTTGACATGTTTCTGCCGTTTTTTCTGGGATTCAAAGACAAGATGCAGTAAACTGAATCAGCGCCGGCAAGGCCGGTATGCATCACGACAAGGGCCCTTATGACCGTTGATTTAAGCATCATCATTCCGTGTTACAATGAAATCGCCACGCTGGAGGAAATCCTTTCCCGCGTCGCGGCCATCGCCCAGCCTGAAAAGGGCCTCTCAACTGAAATCATCCTGGTCGACGACCAGTCCAAAGATGGCTCGTGGGAAATGGCCAACAGGCTGGCGCCGCTTTACCCGTCCTTGCGCCTGTTCCGCCAGGAACAGAACCAGGGCAAGGGCGCTGCAATCAAGCGCGGCTTTGCCGAAGCAAGCGGCAATTACGTGGCAATCCAGGATGCGGATCTGGAATATGACCCGAAAGATATCGCCTCGATGTATCTGGCCATGAAGGAGCAGGGCGCCGATATCGTGATCGGCTCGCGCTTTTTGCCCGGCGCCAATGCGCGGTTTTTATATGCAGCCAATTACTGGAGCAATAAATTCCTGACCTGGCTGTCCAATCTTTTTTCGCGCCGGAAGATTACGGACATGGAAACCTGTTACAAGATTTTCCCGCGTTATATCGCGGCGCAGTTGAATTTAAAGGAACAGCGTTTCGGCATTGAGCCGGAAATGGTGGCCAAATTGGCCCGTTTCAGCGCCGTGCAAAACCCGCCTTTGAAATGGGTGGAATATCCCATCTTTTACTTCGGCCGTTCCTATTACCAGGGCAAAAAGATCCGTTTCCGCGACGGGATACGGGCGATTTATTGCATCATTTATTATAATATTTTCCGCTGAAATCTAAGGCGCATTCGTATCGCTTTCAAAAATACGCAGAGAGGATTTTTCGTCCAGGACATGACGATATATCTCCCTGTATCCCATTTTCCCGGGTTCCTGCAACTGACTGTCGAATACGGGCCCATGTATTGAATAATAGTTTTTTTTCAGCGTGGCGCCGGGCTGCGTCGTATTGGCTAGCATCTGCCCGCTTCCTTCCACGACGAGATAATCCAAAGGCAGGCCGGTTGCCTGTTTAAATCCCTTTGGATCGAATTTGCCCAGTTCCAAAAAACCCGGATAATAATGGCGGTCATCAGGATTATAATAGGGAACCCCCCATACTGGTCCAGGATAGCGGTCTAGTTTGAAACGAAGCGGAAAAGAATCAAGCATTGCCTCGTAATTATTCAGGTTTAAAATACATGATGAACGGTCTGCCAGAATGTTACCTGCCGGCAGGATCGCCACGCCCGTATCGGGGGCGAAAAGCGGCGTTGCGGCACTGTTGGGATGGTCCAATCCAACCAGATCCATATTGTATATGACCGTATTATTCCTCAGCTTCACCCCGGCCAGGCTGGTTTGTGCAAAACCTGTACTATTTTCGCGCTTGAGGGCAAAGGCTTGAAGATTGCCCAGGAAGACGGCAATACAAAAAAGAACGAAAATATCACGGGCATTTTTGCCCCAAGAGTAACGCAAGGAAGCGGCAATCACGAGGTACCAGCCCGCCATGTTGAAGCGCGGGATCAGGAACCAGCCGCCTTTGATGGAAAAAGGCGCAATGAACGGGATAAGCCATAAAATGCCCCCCGCCAGCAGCAAAGTAAAAAATATCATATCCCAGGATTTAGAAAAAATTTTCTTTGTAATAAAGACCCATGCGGTAAGGCTGATAAGCCCGTACAAACCCATAAGATTGATATCATTGGCGGGAACCTGAAAAAAATCTTTCATAAAAAATAGCGTGCCAAGATTTCCCAAAAGGTCACCACGCGCAAATGCCATTGGATATTCTTTAAAGGGGTGCAAAAAATAAACAAGGCTGAGCGAAACAGCGGGAAGAAAAGCGCACCAGAGCGGCCAGTTCTCTTTTGTCCATGAAACGACAATAGAAGGGATATCCCCAAGTGAAAAATGTTTTTTCTGTAATAAAAGCTGTGTCTCATGGATAAAAACGACCAGGCCTGTAAAAAGAAAGGCCAGGATATGACTGAACCAGCATCCCAATAACAAAAGAGAGAAAACAACAGTAAAATGCCAAGCCTTGGAATGGCTGCGTTTTTTAAAATAATATGCAACAGCGATAAGGAACAGGCCAATCCCGATCATAAAATTATAACTTCCACCATAAACGAAAGAGGAATTAATCCCGATGGCAAGTCCCGCCCAAGCCCGAAAATCATGTTTTTGATACAAGGCGCCTATCTGCCGCAGCCCTATGGCAGGCAATAGGAAACAAAGGCTGCAGGCGATTTTTTCTGCCTGGTCCAGGCTGGCATGAAAAAATATTCCCACAGCCATCGCGGCATGACCGCTCCAGTTGGGTACGAGAGCAGGATTGAATTCGAAAAATGCTTTGGCCTGCGGACAGCGTCCCGTAAGGAGATCGACGATCAGGGCGGCATTCGCAGCGTGCGTTGGCCCGTCCA
>JAQGJA010000121.1 GCA_028290805.1 Alphaproteobacteria bacterium | reverse complement strand
AACCGGCGGGTAGTCGATTTTGCCCGGCGTGAAAAAATGCTGGCGGAGATGGAAGAAACGCAGGATAGAATTTCGTTGTTGGAAAAGCTTGTTACGAACTGGCAGGATGGTGCGGTCAAGTTATGGCTGACAAAAACCCTGTTGGAAATCCGGCGGGAATTCTTGTTGCCGATATTGCCGGATGTTGTGATGAAACCTGTTATTGTTACCGGAGAGAGGGCGGAAGACCTGATTGCTTATACGCTTTCGTCACCGCTGAGCGATGTTAAATTGATGGTGGTTGCCTTGCGCCATCCGCATGGTTTGCTGGGTGATGATATATTGAGGGTGGCGGAAGATGGTTGGAAAGATACATGGCTGGAAATCGACGGGATAACCGGGGATGCGTTTGATCTTCTGCTTGACCGGGAAATCTCGCTGGAAGAGATTATTGCGCCTGGTAAATTACTTGCTCGTTTTCCTGTTGCTGTGATCCGGTATTCTTAAGGGCTTTTTTAGGGCTGTTTCTATGCCTCACCACCCCCTCTCCTTAATCCTCTCCCCATGAAGAATGGGGGAGAGGAGATTTATAGTGCATTTTTAATTAAGTGGATGCCCTTTTCGTTGTCATCTCGAGGAGGAATGACGAGAGATCTCCAGCAGGATAAAGACCGGCGGACGTTCGGCAGGAGACTTCTCGCCTGCATACCCTCATCATTCAGCAGGAATATTGCGGGCTCGAAATGACAGCATAGGTTCGGGTGAGGGGTTTTAGGGGTCGCTACTCGACGATATCGTCATATTCCTTGTGACGGGAAATCCAGGCAACGGCATAGCCGCAAAGGGGGGTGATTTTGAGATGGTCCTGGCGGGCTTTGTCCATTATCTGGCGCATCAGTTTGCCGGCGGCCCCGCTGCCGCGCAGTTTTTGGGGGGCTTCGACATGGGTGATAAAAAAATGGTCGCCTTTTTTGCGGTAATCGGCGAAGACGATTTCTTCCTCAACGTGGTATTCGAAACGGTTCTTGTCGCTGTTGTCCAAAAAATCTTCGGGCATTTTATTCTCCTTGGGTGATAAAGCTTATTTAGAGCGGCAAATGAATTAGGCGAGCTATAGCATATATTCCTAAATAGGAATAAATAGGTTGATCGGCGTGGTCATCTATGCTAAAAGAGAGACATGAATGAAAAAACGATTCCCATTACGAATGTCCCGCGCGGTCGCGGTGCCCTTGAAAACCCTGCCGGCCGGTTCGAATCCCTGCATGTCGAGGCCGATCCGGATAACGGCCCCGAAGTGGATGAAGACGGCGTGATTATGCCGCCGCGCCAGATCAGGACCCAGGTTTTCCGGGATAAAACGCGCAGCATCATTTCGACCAATGACAGCCCCGATCTGTGTTCGGATACGACCCTCAATCCCTATCGCGGTTGCGAGCATGGCTGTATCTATTGCTATGCGCGGCCGACCCATGAATATCTGGGGCTGTCGGCGGGGCTGGATTTCGAGACGAAAATATTCGCCAAACCCGATGCGCCGAAATTGCTGGAGGAGAAACTGAAATCGCCGGCCTGGCAGCCGCGCACGATTTTCCTCAGCGGCATTACCGACCCGTACCAGCCTTTGGAAAAAAAGCTGAAAATCACCCGCGATTGTCTGCAGGTGCTGGCGGATTTCTGCAACCCGGTTTCCTTTATCACGAAAAACCATCTGGTGACACGCGATATCGATCTATTGTCGCAACTGGCGGAGAAAAAAGCCGCTTGTGTGAATATATCTATTACCACGCTGGAGCGCGATTTGTGCCGCAAGATGGAGCCACGCGCATCAACGCCTTCGCTTCGTCTCAAGGCGATTGAGGCGCTTAGTAAAGCAGGCATTCCGGTGAATGTGATGATCGGCCCCGTGTTGCCGGGCCTTACCGAACATGAAATTCCCGCGATTTTGGAAAGCGCCGCCAGTGCAGGCGCGGTGGCGGCGGGATACACGATGCTGCGTTTGCCTTATGGCGTGAAAGATCTGTTCCAGACCTGGTTGCAGGAACATTATCCCGACCGAGCCGACAAGGTGCTGAACCGCATCCGCTCTATCAGGGACGGCAAGCTGAACAGTTCGGAATATGGCTCACGCATGAAAGGCGAAGGGTTTTACGCCCAGCAGATTTCCCAGGTTTTCGATCTGGCCAAGCGGAAATACGGGCTGACGAAACGCATGCCGCTTTCGGCAGAATCCTTCAACCGCCATGCACGGGATGAACAGATGCGGTTGTTTTAATTATCGCTTACGGGCGATAAACCTGTCCAGCTGGCTGGCGAAGGCTTCGCGGTTTTTGTTGGTGAAGATAGCGGGGCCGTCGCCGGGTTCGGGCATGCCGCTGCGCATGGCATGCATGAAATTGCGCATGGAGAGAATGGCACCGATATTATTGGCGTCGTAAAAATCGCCGCGCGGATTTAAAGCGAATGCGCCTTTGCCGACAGCCAAGGCGGCAAGGGGAATATCGGCGGTGATAACCAGGTCACCTTCTTCGCACAATTCAACAATTTTATTATCGGCGATATCGAAACCGTCTTCGACCTGCAGCACATAAATATTCGAAGAAGGCGGTGCGGAAAGATAGCGGTTGGCGATCAGTGTCACCGTAATGCCGGTGCGTTCAGCGACACGGAACAAGATATCCTTGATCACCTTGGGACAGGCATCGGCGTCTACCCAGATCTTCATGCATCAGACCTTTTTGAAATACTGCACTTCCAGGACCAGGCCCTTGATCTTGTCGGCATTGCCTTCGACCAGTTTGGGGTCATTGGTCAGGCGGATATTCCTGATGATCGCACCGCGTTTTAAAACGGCAGATGTGCCTTTGACTTTCAGATCCTTGATCGCCTGGATCGTGTCGCCGTCTTTTAAGATCGTGCCGTTGCTGTCCTTGACGACGATCTGGTCGTCTTTATCGTCCTGCACCATTATTCTGCGGTGCCGAATGTAACGGTCACGCCGCGTTTCTTGAAATAGGACTGCATCAATTTGCGGCCCTGGCGGTTATTCTGGTATAGGCGGGTGGCATCGGCCTCGACCGATTTTTCGCCGCTTTCTTTCAGGGCGGCTTTCAGGGTTTCGATATAGGCATCCATATTTTCGTTGTTATTGCTCATCGACACATAAATGTCGTCCATGATCTGTTTGATATCGGCCATTTGGCAACTCCGGTTGAATTTCCTATTGCCTATAGCAGAGGAAAGCGCCCGCTGCAATTAGTTGAGCGCTGCATCCCCCGCCGGCATCAGGGCAAGGGCCTTGCACAAGGCAATGAAATTCTGGGTCATATCGGCGGAAGCCTGGGCAAAGGATTCCTGGGCGGAATAAGAGGTTTGTTCGGCGGATAAGACATCCAGCTGGGATAAAATCCCCTCACCGTACTGGCTGCGGGCGATGGCGACGGCCTTGGCGCTGGCTTCCGCAGCGCTCCGCAGGCTGGTGAAGCGTTCTTTTGATTTCTTATAAGAGGCAGCGGCGGTTTCGATATCGCGCAAGGCGGCAAGGACGGTTTGTTCATAAGCGATAAGCGCCTGTTCCTGGCGCGATTCCGAGGCATCGATGGCGCTGCGGATGCGGCCGAAATTGAAGAGGGGCGCAATCAGGCTGCCGCCTACCGACCAGTTTTTGCTGTCGGCCTGTAACAAATTCCCCGGGGTAAGCGAGGTCAGGCCAAGCAGGCCGGAAATGGAAACGCTGGGGTAAAGATCGGCTGTGGCCACCTGGGTCAGGGAAGCGGCGGAAAGCAAGCGCTGTTCGGCGGCCCAGATATCGGGGCGCCGGGCAATGATTTTGGCTGGGACATCCATAAAGACATCGCGATCGATCACGGGAATGGCCGTTTTATTTTGCAGCTTGGGCATATTGGCACCGGGGTTTTCGCCGGTAAGGTAATCGATCTGATAGGCCGCTGTCTGGGCCAGATTTTGATAAAGCGGAATTTGTGCCCGTGTCGTTTCCAACAACGCGCGTGACCGCATCAGTTCCAGATTGCTTTCAACCCCCTGCTGATACCGGGCCTCGGTAATGCGCAGGACGCCTTCCTGGGCTTTCGTGTTATCGGCAGCGAGTGCGGCCTGTTCCTGGTACAGGCGGTACAGCGTATATTGCCGCGCCATTTCGCCGATCAGGGCAAGGCTGACGCCGCGTTCATCGGCGACGGTTGCGTTTGCCTCGGCCCGGGCAGCCTGGGTATTGGCACGGATGCGGCCGAAAAGGTCGGGTTCCCAGCTGGCGTCAAGGCCCAGATTGAACTGGTTATTGGTGCCGCCGCGGGAATTGCCGTTTGCCGGGCTATGGCTCCGCTCGATTCCCGCCACACCGTTGATGACTGGAAAGGATTGCGCACGGGCGTTTTCGGTTAAAGCGCGCGCCTCGTCGATGCGGGCAAGGGCCAGCCGGCGGTCGGTATTGTTGCGGACGGCCTTTGCCACAAGCTGATCAAGGGCGGGATCGTTGAAATAACCCCACCATTTATCCACGGTTGGTTCAGTATTTTCCGCCTGTTGCTGCCAGGCGGGGGGAAGGTCGGGCTTTGGCGGGGCGATGTCCTTTAAGGCGCAGCCGCCAAGGAGGGGAAATGCGGCTGAAATTAATGCAATGAATCTAAAAGCGTTGCCGAAACGGCAAGTGGCATGGGACATACAGAAAAGGCTTTTGATTGACGTTAAGGATTTTAATTCTAAATTGGTCTGCATCAAAAGCAAGTCCTGTACCGATTCAGCGGCTTTAACCGGTTCCCGTTGAGGAGTTTCCTGGATTGTCCAAACGCAAAATAATTTTCATCCTTCTTCTGCTTGCCGCCCTCGCTGCGGCGGCCTGGTACTGGACGCATCGCGAAAGCGCCGCTGAC
>JAQGJA010000115.1 GCA_028290805.1 Alphaproteobacteria bacterium | reverse complement strand
CTTCGGCCGTTTTCAACAGGATATTGCCCGTGAACCCGTCGGTAACGGCCACATCGACGCTGCCTTTGCCGATATCATTGCCTTCGATAAAGCCGACGAATTTGCCTGGCAATTCCGTTTCGCGGATTAATTTTGCCGCTTTGCGGACCAGGTCATTGCCCTTTTGCTCTTCTTCGCCGACATTGATCAGGCCGATGCTGGGCGTAGCAATGCCCAAGACCGCTTTGGCGTAAACCGCGCCCATGAGGGCGAATTGCAACAGGTTTTCAGGGCTGCATTCAACATTTGCGCCCAGATCCAGCACGATCGTCTCGCCCTTTAAGGTCGGCATCGGCGTGGCGATGGCGGGGCGGTCGATGCCGGGAATCATTTTCAGATGTTTGCGGCCTAAAACCATCAAAGCGCCGGTATTGCCGCTGGAGACGATACAGTCGGCCTGGCCTTTGGCCACCGATTCAATGGCCAGCCACATGCTGGTCTGCTGGCCGGTACGCAAAATGGCAGTGGGTTTATCGGTATTGGAGACTTTTTCGGTCGTGTGGTGGATCGTGCTGATCTTTTTCAGCACTGGATGCGCATCCAGCAAAGGCGCGATCAGTTTTTGGTCGCCGAAAAACAAAAATCGCGCATTGCCAAGAAAAGGCAGCGCTTCATGCGCGCCCAAAATTACCGAATGCGGTGCATGATCGCCACCCATTGCATCAAGGGCAATGGTTAAATTTCTGGAAGCGGTCACAATCGCCTCAGCTTTACACGAACGGGCTTAAGCCGCGTCACTCGCGGTTTTCAGGATTTGACGGCCGTTATACATGCCTGTTTTCAGATCGACATGGTGCGGACGGCCGAATTCGCCGGTTTGTTTGTCTTCACGATAGGCCGGCGCGCTGAGGGCGTCGTGGGAACGGCGCATGCCGCGCTTGGATTTAGATTTCTTCTGCTTTGGAACAGCCATTGCGGACTCCGGAAATTGTGTTTCGTTTAATACTGGCGCTTTTTAGCAGATATTGCCCGCTTCTGGCAAGGGATATTTACGATTTCTTTTCGCCTTTAAGGCCTTGAAGCAGGTTTTTAAAGGGCGACCATGTCTGTTTCCCCTCAATTCCGGCTTCATCCTCGATATGCGCAAAAGGCGGCGCATCCGATCTGGGAAAGGGATTAAGCGATAACCCAAGCCATTGCGCGACGACTTCGCCCACATCGATCCGGTCGCCTTCGACCAGTTCGATCGGTTTATCCGTGTCGCTGGCGGCCTCGTCCTCGCTGGCCAGATTGGCCGGATCATTGGTCAGGATCTCTTTGATTGGCTCGTCGATCTTTTCATCCACGGGGTCAAGGGTGACGGAACAGGCCTGGACCACCTGGGCGGTCAGCTGCCCCTCGATCTTGAACAGCGAATCCAGCCGTCCAAGGCTGATCTTTAACAAGGCGGTCAGCGCTTTGACCTCCAGAATATCGAAACGCTTGGCCAAGGCCCGGCATTCTTCGGGCGTGGCGCGGACTTCAAGCGTCATGTTGCGGTTATCGCGCAAAGCGGCAATTTCAACCCAGCGGGTCAGTTCTGTATTCATGATTATTCCTCCCGGGGGGGCACAAGCTGCAGGATCGTATCGGGGTGCAGGGCGATGTCGTTGACATCCGACTGCATTAAAAATTGCCAGGCAATCCGGGTCCATTCCGCCATCGGCAAAGCCGGCGCGGTCCCATCGCCATTATAAAGATTGCGCGTCAGGATCACGGCCAGGCCTTCGACCTGTTGCTGCTCCAATGCTTCATAATAGGCGGCGACGCGCCCGTAAAAGGCGGCCAGCATGCGTTTCATGTGTTTGGGCACGGATAAATCGCCCACGCCGGATTCGCGCAAGCCGCGCTCAATATCCTTGAAAGCCAGGTCGAACAAGGCCTGGGCCGTTTCAGGCTGGGCCTGCTGGATGCGGAACAGGAAGAGGCCAAGCATCAGGCACATCAAGTCATAGCGGCCATCGACCGTGTCGGGCACTTGGAAACGGGTATAAAAAACGGGTTCGCGCGCCAGTTTCATGACGGTGCCATACAGCTTATGGACCAGACCCATATCCGCTTTTGGCGTTGTGCGCGTTTTATTCAGGGGGTTGATCATGTCGCGTTGCGTTCCAGTTATGCTGCCGGGCCCGCTCTTATTGTAGAGACCGGGGTTTTTGTCTATATGTGGGTGCACAGAGTATAAAGAAAGAGCTTTTTAAATGCCAATGAAAACCATGCGTGCTTTGCCAGTCCTGCTTTTGACGCTTGTCCTGGTCATTACTTCATGCGCGCCGATGAAAGCGACGCGCGGGAATTTCCTGGATGATGACCGCCTGCGATCGGTCCAGATCAATGTCAGCACCAAGGAAGAAGTGGCCAGGCGTCTGGGCACGCCCACCACGATGGATCCGTTCGACAAGAATATCTGGTTCTATATCGGGGAAAAAACCTCGACCAAGGCGTTTTTCGACCCCGAGATCGATGCGCGCAAAATTATCAAGATGACCTTTAACGACCACGACATCCTGGTCAATGCCGAACAGGTCAATGAAGGCGCCGGGCAAAAAGTCGAGCCGGTCACCAAACAGACCCCTTCCCCCGGCAAAGAGATGAACGCCTTTGAACAATTCCTCAGCAATATCGGCAAGTTCAACTCCAGCCGGAATGCCGATGGCAGCACAAGCCGCAACCAGGGAAGATAATTGCCCGAGGTCGATGCCATCCAGGTGCAGAACCTGACCAAGACCTTTGGCGGCCAGAAGGCTGTCAATAATATCAGCTTTGCCATTCCCAAGGGCCGCATCGTCGGCCTTCTTGGCGGCAATGGCGCAGGAAAAACCACGACGCTTTCCATGCTGGTCGGTGTCCTGTTGCCCAGTTCCGGCAGCATCACGATCACCGGTATCGACATGCTGAAGGACCGGCACCGCGCCTTGTCCCGCATGAATTTTTCCTCGCCCTATGTCGACCTGCCGCAACGTTTGACCGTGCGTGAAAACCTGACCGTGTTCAGCCATCTGTATAATGTGCCGCGGTATAAACAGCGCATCGATGAACTGGCCGAAGAGTTGGATTTGAAAAGCTTTCTGGATAAGCCCTATGGCAATTTATCAGCAGGACAGAAGACCAGGGTTTCGCTGGCAAAATCACTTATTAACACGCCGGATATATTGCTGCTGGATGAACCAACCGCGTCGCTTGACCCCGATACTGCGGACTGGATTCGCAATTTTTTTGTTTGCTATCAACAAACGACGAAAGCCACCATCTTGCTCGCCTCACATAATATGCAGGAAGTGGAACGGATCTGCGCCGATATCATCGTCATGAAAAAAGGCGAGATCGCCGATGAAGGCACGCCCGACGGCCTGATCGCAAAATACGGACGCGATAACCTTGAAGAGGTTTTCCTGCATATTGCGCGAACGGAAATAATTTATGATAAATAGCCTTCGCCATATTTATGCCTTGCTGCTGCGCCAGGTGTATCTTATCAAGCGTTCGCCGCCGCGATGGATTTCCTATGTCTTTTGGCCGACATTACAGATGATTATCTGGGGTTATCTGAACAAGTTTTTATATCTGCAATCCGGTCTTGCCGCCTTTGCCCTGACAAGCCTGCTAGGTGCTAATCTTCTGGTCAGTTTTTTTGAACGTTCAAATGTGCAGATCATGTGGGGTTTCCTTGAGGATGTCTGGGCCCGCAATATTGGCAATGTGCTAATAAGCCCGATACGTCCCTTGGAAATGCTTGCAGGGTATATTTTAAATGGGCTCATTGCCGTGTTGATCGGCATGGCAACGGCCATTCTGGTTGCTTATCTTTTGTTCGATTATTCCCTGTTTCAAACGGGAATATATCTTATTCCCTTCATCTCGAACCTTATTATGTCCGGTTGGTGTATCGGATTATTATTGATTTCACTGCTGTTCCGTTACGGGGCAAGCGGTGAGCATTTCGGCTGGATGGCGGCTTTTATCATCACGCCGTTTATTGCCGTTTACTACCCTGTCGATATTCTTCCGCTATGGGCGCAAAAGATAAGCTGGGCGCTGCCGCCAACCTATGTTTTTGAAGGGCTGCGCCAATTTATAAAAACGGGGACATTTAACTGGGCTTTATTCCGCATGTCCCTGTTACTGAACCTTGGCTATTTCGTCCTTAGCATTTTTGTCTTCATGAACCAGCTGAATGCAGCAAGAAGACGCGGCGGTCTTTTTTCAATGTCGGAATAATCAGTACGTCTGCTGTGAGATATTCTGGAACAAAATATCCTTGATCGGGCTTTCCTTATCGTCTTTCATGACATAGGCTGCGGTTTTCATCAGGCGGGTTTTGATGATGTCAATATCCAGCGCGCCGTCCTTGCGGATAAAGCGGTTGCTGTCCAGATTGCCGTAAAGGGCGCGGATAAAGGCGTCGCGCAGGCGGGGCATCTGGGTTTTAACGATGCCTTCGGCCTCTTCATCCTTGACCTCGGCCATGACGGTCAGGGCAATCAGGCCGGTGCTGCCATTCTGTTTGATGACGGGCACAACAATGTTTTTGAAATCAACAT
>JAQGJA010000169.1 GCA_028290805.1 Alphaproteobacteria bacterium | reverse complement strand
ATGTCGGGGGCACGCCCGCACTGAAAAAAGCCATTATCGGCAAATTCGCGCGCGAAAATAACCTGAACTATACCCCGGGCCAGATTATCGTCGGGGTGGGGGCCAAGCATGTATTGTTCAATGCATTGCTGGCCAGTTTGGACCCAGGCGATGAAGTCATTATTCCTGCGCCTTTCTGGGTTTCTTACCCTGAAATGGTCACTGTCGCCGAAGGTATTCCCGTTATCGTCCAGGCCGATGCCGCCCAGGGTTTCAAGATGACAGCATTACAGCTGGATGCCGCGATCACGCCCAAAACGAAATGGCTGATTTTAAATTCCCCCAATAACCCGACGGGGGCGATTTATTCGCCGCTGGAACTCAAAGAACTGGCCGAAGTATTGCTGCGCCATCCGCATGTGCATATCATGACCGACGACATGTACGAGCATCTGCGTTTCGACCATGTTGAATACAAAACCATTGCCGAGGTCGAACCCGAATTATTCAACCGCACGCTGACCGTGAATGGCGTCTCAAAAGCCTATGCCATGACCGGTTGGCGCATCGGTTACGCGGGCGGCGACGCCGAACTGATCAGCGCCATGAATTTGATCCAGGGGCAAAGCACGACCAACCCGTCTTCGATCTCGCAGGCCGCCGCTGTCGCTGCATTAGATGGGGACCAGTCCTGTATCGACACGATGCGCCACGAATATGAGCGCCGCCGCAATATGATGGTGGAAAAATTAAATGAATGCGCTGGATTACAAGTCACCGCGCCGCCCGGCGCATTTTACCTTTATGTGTCCTGCGCAGGCGTGATCGGCAAAACCACCGAACGCGGCCGCACGATTTTCAACGAAGGCGATTTCGTGGATTACCTTTTG
Source organism: Alphaproteobacteria bacterium (assembly GCA_028290805.1). Taxonomy (GTDB): domain Bacteria; phylum Pseudomonadota; class Alphaproteobacteria; order Micavibrionales; family SZUA-601; genus JAQGJA01. The sequence continues at coordinate 4,816 of JAQGJA010000169.1, read as the reverse complement.
GGCGAACACAATGTCGCCACCGTCCCAGGCGAAGCCTTTGGCCTGTCGCCTTATTTCAGAGTCACCTTTGCCGTCAGCGATGAAGACATTATCGAATCCTGCACTCGCATCAAACAGGCTTGCGCAGGATTGACGAATAAACGCGAAGAAGTGGCCTGATAATATCCCCTTCCCTCAATGAAGAGGTGATCATATGGCTGATACATTGCTGGACATCGTCAACGGCAACGATGAAATCATCGGCCAGGCCTTGCGTTCGGAAATTCATGCAAAAGGTTTGCTGCACCGGGAAATTCATGTCTGGTTCATCACGCCCGATAAACAGGTGATCTTCCAGAAACGCAGCATGAAAAAGGAAACCAATCCCGGCCTGTTGACCACGGCTGTGGGCGGCCATGTCGAGTTGGGCGCCTCCTATGATGAAACGGCGCTAGTCGAGACGATGGAAGAGACAGGGCGGCAGGTAAAAGCCGAAGACATGATCCGGTTAGGAAAATTTTACAGTGAATCTTTTCACCCCAAGACTAATGTCCATAACCGCGCCCTGCGCGCCTTGTATGGCGTCGTGTTCAAAGGCGATATAAATGAATTGAGAATAGAGCAGGGGGATGCAGAAGGGTTTATCGCCTTGGCTTTCTCTGATCTTTCTCCCCCATCTAAAGACCTGAAAAAACAAATGTCGCCCAAATTACTGGAAGAGGAATTCCCGCTTATTAAAGAAGCGCTGAAAAATTTGGTATCTTAATCTTCGCCAGGCGGGTTAAATTTTTTCAAATAGGCCTCAAAGACCTGGGCGAGATTCTCAATAATCGGAACTTCCCTGTATTTTTTTGCATCTATCCATAAAAATACATCGTGGTCTTTACTGAGAATAACCTCGCCGCTTACGGCGGCACAGGAAAAATAATTCCTACTGATATGCCATATTTCATCCGGCTTTTCGACGACCACATCGTCCACGAAAAAATGTTCAGCCGACAAAAGATCCAGCCCGGATTCCTCCAAAACCTCACGCTTTAGCCCTTCCAGCAAATCTTCCCCTGGATTCAACCGCCCGCCCGGTACATCATATTTCCCGGTTTGTGCCCCGTCATGATACTGGCTGCTTTCGCGCAGCAAAAGAATTTTTCCATCCCAATGAATCAATGCTTTTGCGGCAGTGAAATTTTTTATCTGCACTCACGCCGCCTCGGCCTTCTCCGCATCCGCTAAAACGCCATGAATAAACCGGTCCGCTTCCAGCGCGGCCATGCAGCCCATGCCGGCGGCGGTGATGGCCTGGCGATAGATTTTGTCTTTGACGTCGCCTGCGGCATAGACCCCAGGGATGGAGGTCACAGTGGAATCGGGTGCGGTCAGAATATAGCCGCTATCGTCCATATCGACATGGGATTTGAAAACCTTGGTCGCCGGATCATGGCCGATGGCGACGAAAACGCCGTCCACCTCGATCGTGCTCAGCGCGCCGGTCTTAACCTGGCGCAGGATCATGCCGGTGACGCCGGGGGGGACATCCCCGCCGGGCAGGATGCCTGTTATTTCTTCGATCTCGGTGTTCCAGATCACCTCGATTTTTGGGTGGTTGAACAAGCGGTCCTGGGCGATGCGTTCGGCGCGCAGGGAATCGCGGCGGTGGATCAATGTAACCTTGCTGGCGAAATTGGTCAGGAACAAAGCTTCCTCGACCGCGCTGTTGCCGCCGCCGATCACGGCGACATGCTTGTTGCGGTAAAAGAACCCGTCACAGGTGGCACAGGCCGACACGCCCATGCCCCGATATGTTTCTTCAGACGGCAACCCCAGCCAGCGCGCCTGGGCCCCCGTGCAGATGATGACCGTCCTGGCCTGGATTTCCAGCCCGCCTTCGGTCCAGGCCTTGAAAGGATGTGTGGTGAAATCGACCTTGGAAACGTAATCGACCAGCATCTCGGTCCCCACATGCAAGGCCTGGTCGCGCATCTGTTCCATCAGCCAGGGACCCTGGATCGCCGTGGCAAAGCCGGGGTAATTTTCGACATCGGTGGTGATGGTCAACTGGCCGCCCGGTTCATGCCCGGAAATAAGGATGGGTTTCAAATTGGCGCGGGCCGCGTAAATGGCGGCGGTATATCCCGCCGGGCCCGAGCCGATAACCAGAACATTTGTTTCGCGTAGGGTCGTCGTCATATCAGGAATCAATCTTTAAGAGATGGAGATGCTATAAGTTTAGTGTTTTTGCCCCGGAAAACCAGTCTTCATTTAAACCATGTTAAGGTAATTAGGCTAAAATTGTAATATTATTACCCTTGTTTTTTATCTCCAATTGTATAGTTTCTGATTCATGTTTTTTATTATTCTACAGGGACTTCATTATGCGTAAATATAAACTCGACCGGATCGACCGCCAGATTCTCAATGATCTTCAGAATGATGGCCGCATGAGCAATGTCGATCTAGCCAAGCGCGTCGGCATCTCCGCACCGCCTTGCCTGCGCCGGGTTAAAGCGCTGGAAAATGCCGAAATCATCCGCGGCTATTACGCCGATATCGACCCGGCCGTGGTCGATTACCACCTGGTCGTCTATGCCAATGTCGGCCTGGAAAAACATGCCGATGAAGATCTGCGCGCCTTTACCGCCCTGGTTGAATCCTGGCCCATGGTGCGCGAAGCTTATATGATGGCCGGCGACACCGATTACATGCTCAAAGTCGTGGCCCGCGACTGGGATCATTACCAGGAATTTTTCTCGAATGTCCTGACAACCGCGCCGAACGTGACCCATGTCAAATCCAACATGACCATCCGCAACGTGAAAACCAAACCCGGCGTGCCCATCACATTGGACGGCGTGGACGAGGATATGGGCGGGGAATAACGGCTTGGATTCGCCGCCGGGTGAATTTGTGCTATATCCTGTTACATGAAACGTCTTTTATCCCTGGTCTGCCTGTTCCTGTTATTATGCGGCGCGCGCGGCGCTTTTGCTTTTGAGACCCATATGCCCGCAACCGCCATCTATAACGCCCTGACACAAAATCCGGATTGGCTCAATACCGCGCGCCCGTTAAAGGCGGAGGATTTAAAAGGCCGAATCATCCTGATCGATTTCTGGACTTATTGCTGTATCAACTGCATCCATGTGATCCCAAAGCTGCAGGAACTGGAGCATGAGTTCGGCAACCGCCTGACGGTGATCGGCATTCACTCGGCCAAATTCGCCACCGAAGGCGATACATCCCATATCCGCGAAGCCGTGCAGAAATACGGGATCATGCACCCGGTCGTCAACGATGCCGATTTCCGCATCTGGAATGCCTTTGGCGTCAATGCCTGGCCGACCGTGGCCCTGATCGGGCCGGAAGGATTGTTGAAGAATGTTTATAAGGGCGAGGGCGATATCGACGAGATGCGCGCCGATATCAAAAAGCTGATCGCCAAATCCGGGGATAAACTGGTCACCACGCCTTTGCCGCTGGCTTTGGAAAAAGACAAAATCCCGTCCACCGTTTTGCGTTTTCCGACGAAACTGACGGGCGAGGGGGATCAACTGGTCATCAGCGATAGCGGTCACCAGCAGATCAAAATTATCGATTTGAAGACCAAGAGAATTATCCAGACGATCGGCAGCGGTGAAAAAGGTTTCAAAGACGGCGCATTGGAAACCGCGCAATTCAGCGACCCCCAGGGTGTCTTGCTGGACGGCGATAATCTGTTTGTCGCCGATACAGGTAATCACCGTCTGCGCCTGGTCGACCTGCAAAACAAAAGCGTCAGCACCCTTGCAGGCACGGGTAAACGCGGCAGTTATTTATTACTGGGCGCACGCGATGGGGCCGGAACGGCGCTGGCTTCGCCCTGGGACCTGGCTTTTTATCCCGATAAAAAAACCATCATGATCGCCAATGCCGGCACGCATCAATTATGGGCGTATGACCGAAACGATAAAACCCTGCGCATCCTCGCCGGCAGCGGCCAGGAAAGCATCGATGACGGCAGACTCCCTGGCAATTCCCTGTCCCAGCCCAGCGGGTTAAGTGTCGCCGATGGCAAGCTCTATTTCGTCGATGCGGAAACCAGCTCGCTGCGCGTGTTTGACGGCACATCGATTACCACCTTGATCGGCACCGGCCTGTTCGATTTCGGCCAAAAAGACGGCGCGCGCAAAGACGCCCTGATGCAACATGCGATTGGCGTTTATGCAGACAAAAATGATATTTACATCGCCGATACCTATAACAACGCCCTGCGCAAATATCAGAACGGCATCTTGACCAGTCTGCCCGCCAAAGGCCTTACTGAACCGAATGGCATTACAAAAATCGGCAACCGCTTTTTCGTCAGCGACACGAATAATCACCGTATCGTGGAAATCGATGCTGCGGGAAATATCGTCGCGCCGCTGGATATCCTGCCCATGGAAAAACCCGTCGCGTTCCAGGAAAACCTGCCCAATATCCTGGCGATGCCGCTGCAAAATATAGCCCCGGAATCCACTATAAAAATCGGCCTGCCGGAAAAATGGCACGTCAATAAAGAGGCGCCGAATTATTTGGCCCTGTTCGATGCCGATAAAAAACAAGTACAGAATATTGCCATCCAGGATATCCAGAACCGCCTCATTCCCTTAAAACTGGCCCTTGGACATTATACGCTCCAGGGCATTTTATATTACTGCGAGGACAAAACCGGATCGCAATGCCTGATCCGGGGTATCAATACCGGGCTGGATGTCGTAAAAGAAGGCGATGCTATTTTTACAATCGCTTTGCCTGTACAGGAATAATGACGGAAGATAAAAAACAACGTATCGCAAAAGTCATCGCTGCCGCCGGGTTC
>JAQGJA010000053.1 GCA_028290805.1 Alphaproteobacteria bacterium | reverse complement strand
TCGATACAAAAATTCCAATAACCCATAAAAAACGCCGGTCATAAAGACCGGCGTTTTTCATTTCTGTCTGCCACAAGCGCGGCAGGCGGAAATTATTTGCGCAGAGAATCGTTAGCTTCGATTTGAGCTTGCTCAGTGCGGTCGGACATTTCGCTTACGCGGCTGTCTTCTTGAGCAGCGTGGGAAGCGCAAGCAACAACGTTGAAAGAAGCTGCAACGAGCATCAGGGCGAGGAAGATTTTTTTCATAGTATTTTTCCTTAGAGTTTAAAAGTGTAAGTTAGTTTTCCAAAGCTTTGGACAATAGAAACTGCCCTCAGTGTACAAACAGGACTGTCTGCACACTCTAGGAATTTTTTAACCACGGATGGTCTTATTATTCAAGCGCTTTTAGCCGCTCGATCCGCTTTTGCACCGGTGGGTGGGTTGAAAACCACTCTAAGTTGCCATTCTGCAACATTTTAACAGGTGTTATTATGAATAAGGGTTCCATTGCCTGGTTAAGATTAAGGCTTGGTTCCTGATATTCCGAGATTTTTTTCAAGGCTGAAATCAGCCCGCCTGGATCGCGCGTAAGCCTTACAGCTGTTGCATCAGCCAAATATTCGCGCTGGCGCGACACGGCCATCTGGATGAAACGGGCAATGATCGGCACCAGAATCGCCGTCACCATAAAGATCACCACCATGATGATCATGACCAAAGCATTGTTGCCGCCCCGGCGGTCGCGATCACCGCTAGGGATAAACATCAGCTGGCGGAAATTCAGCACAATCTGGGCGATAAAGACCAGCACCCCGGTCATTACCGCAAGAATTGTGGCGTAACGCATGTCGCTGTTCACGATATGTCCCATCTCATGCGCCACCACGCCCTGCAATTCGCGGCGGTTAAGGGTCTTGAGCAGGCCTGCGGTCACCCCGATCGTGGCTTTTTCAGGCCGCATCCCGGTGGCAAAGGCATTGGGCACATGGGTGGGCATGATGACGATCTTGGGTTTGGGCAGCCCGGCCGCAATCGCCATTTCCTCGACCACATTGTGCAGCATGGCATGCGATTCGGGCGGCGCTTCCTGGGCTTGGGCCATGCGCAGGACCATGCTGTCGGCGCGCCACAGGGCCAAAAGGCTCCATACGCTCATCCCGGCCAGGAATGAAAGCCCCAGGGTGATCCCGGCCTGGCTTGGCGTCAGGATCAGGCGGCCCCAGTCGGTTCGCCCACCAGCCATGTAATTCATCCCCGCGCCCAGCGTCCCCTTGGTCGCCGCATCCCAGCCCCAGCCCAGCACATAGCCAAACCCACCGGCCAAAAGCAGCATGGCGATCATCAGGAACCAGGTATTGCGCTCATTCCTGCGAATCGCCTCCAGGAAATCCAGCGCATCCACCCTGCCCGTTTCAATGGGTGGCCCCGGATTATCTTCGGATGCGGTAAAGGCCATAGCGGATGGCCCATCGTCCCAAGGGTTTACCGGCGCTGCCGTTTCGGGGGCGTCTTCCCAGGGATTGCCGGGTAGATTAACGGGGGGCTGGTTACTGGGCGGCATTTTCGCTGCGGTTGTAATGCTGGTAATTGATCCACAAATCATGCAACAACCCGTTCGCTTTTATCAGGTCGCTGAAGTTGCCCTGCTCGATAATCTGGCCCTGGTCCAGCACGATGATGCGGTCGAATAGGGGCAACAGATGCAAACGGTGCACGGCGGCAACCATGGTTTTATTGGGGAAATTCTGGAACAGATTGTCAAAGACGCGGCCTTCGGTCGCCGTGTCCAGCGAACTGGTCGGTTCGTCCAAAAGGATGATCGAGCTCTCCTTGATCGCAAAGACGCCGCGCGCCAGGGCCAGACGCTGGCGCTGGCCGCCCGAGAGATTGACGCCTTTTTCGCGGATATCGGTCTCCATGCCCAAAGCCAGGCCTTTCAGTACCGTATCAAAACAGGCAATCTCGCAAGCCTTGGCCACTTCTTCTTCAGGATGTTCGACGCCAAAGGTGATGTTATAGCGGATAGTGTTTTCAAACACTTCCGGATCCTGGGGGATCAGCGTCGTCATCTCGCGCAACACGCGCAGCGTATCGTAATTCTGCCCGCCGATTTCCAGATTGACGCTTTCGGCGTCATACAATCCGCGCAGCAAGGTCATCAAGGTCGATTTGCCGGAACCGCTGGGCCCGACCAGGGCCACTTTTTCGCCGCGGAACAATTCAAAATTCAAATTCTTCAGCGCATGCGGCCGGTTCATTTTATCTTTATACGAGAAATTCAAATCGCGGAAACGAATCTCGTGCCATTCCACCGGCGCCGATTCCGTCACGTCGAAATCCGGCAGGGCCTGGATGCGGTCGAATTCTTCGTCGATGGGCAAGGCGGAACGATAGCTCATCGCCTGTTGCACCATTTGCTGGTACATCGAACCCATATTGAAGAACACCGAAGAAAAGCGCGTCAGATACTGGATCAGCATCACGATGCTGCCAATTTTCAAAGCCGAACCGTGATACATCCAGACCAGGATCAGCATGATCAGCATGGCGACAAAGAAATCTGCGGCGTGGCTGATCGCGCCCCATTTCGTTTCGTTCAGCCGCAATTCGCGCCAGAACGGTTCCTTGCGCGCCATGTAACGCTGGATCAATTCCTGTTGCGTGATCTTCCCCAAACGCAGCGTGATGATGGTGCGGATATTGGCCAGATAATCGGTGAAAACCCCGATCTCTTCATGCGACAATTTCGCCCCGGTTTTGTACAAAGGGATAAGATGCTTGTCGAATCTCGACACGATGAAAAACGCCACGCTGCCCATCAGGATACAGGCCACCCCGGCCCAGGGGAAAAACCACAGCAGAATGGTCAGCGGTCCCAGGAAATCCGTCAGGAAACGTAAATAGACGAATTGCGACGCCGTAAAACCTTCAAGGCCGCCTGCGGAACGCTTGATGCGGTCGACCAGTTGCCCGGAGTGAAAATTCTGGTGCCAGGTATAGGGCAATTGCCGCACGCGGCCATAGGTTGCCTCCAGATAATTGCGGTGCACGATAAACCCGGCCTGGCGTTCGATCACGCGCGCCGGACCATGCAACAGCCAGATGCAAGGCGTAATGGCGAAATACAATCCCGCCAAAAGCAGGCCATGATTTAATTCAGGCCGCGTGGTGATGCCGCCCTGGATATGATCGATCAGCTTGCCAAGTACAAAAGGCGTGGCCAGGCCCAGCACCTGGGAACCCACCAGCAATACAAGGGAGATCGTATAAGGCACGCGATACCCGGCAAGATAACGCCAGATTGTGCTAAACAGGATGATATAGGGAAATTCCTTGAAATTAGCCCAGCTGCGCGACCACATAATAAACAAATCCTTTTTAGCGTAAATCGACCTTGACCGGCGCTTTTTCCGTTTCGGGAATGTTGAAATATTCCTCTGCTGTGAAATTGAAAGCTTTGGCGATAAAATTTGTCGGCACGGTTTCAACGGCATTATTCATGCGCATCACGCTGTCGTTGTAATATTGGCGGGAAAAAGCGATTTTGTTTTCGGTGCCGGATAATTCTTCCATCAAACGCGCCACGTTATCCTGGGCCTTTAACTGCGGATAGGCTTCCATCACGGCAAATAATTTTCCCATGGCCGGGGTAAGCGCCGCTTCGGCACTGGCGATCTGTGCCGGGGTTGTGGCCGATACTGCACCGTTGCGGGCCTCGATCACCTGGCGCAATGTTTCCTGTTCATAGGACATGGAATCCTTGACCACCTCGACCAGGTTCGGGATCAGATCATAACGGCGCTTCAACTGTACATCGATCTGTTGCCAGGCGTTGCGCACATTGTTTCGCAGGCCCACCAGGCGATTATAGAGAATGACAGCAAAGCCGACAATTACGGCAAGGATAATCAGGGCGATGGTCATGGTCGTCTCCAGAATGATGTTTGAAAGTCTATATAGAGTATCCCATCCCATAACCATGGGGGTCAACTAAAAAAAGGCACTTTAGACCCGCAGCATTGCGCTGATAAAGAACCCGTCCGTTTCATTCCGCGCCGGGGTCAACTGGACATGGGAAGAAGACAGGTCAAGCCCCGGGAGCTGGGCCAGCGATTCCAGCGGCATGGGCTTGAACAGGTTATTGCCAGCCAGAAACTGCTCGATCTGGTCCTGGTTTTCCTCGGGCAGCAGGGAACAGGTGGCGTAAAGCAGCCGACCGCCCGGTTTGACCAGCCGCGCCGCCGATTGCAGGATATTCTGCTGCACCTTGGTCAAAGCCTTGAGACTGGGGCCCAGATTCTGCCAGCGCGAAAAGGGCGAGCGCCGCCAGGTGCCGACGCCGCTGCACGGGGCGTCGATCAGCACGCAATCGGCCTTGCCTTTATGCTTGCGCACCCAGTCATCTTCCTCGTCATCCAGTAATTGCATCTGCACGCAATGGACCCCGGCACGACGCAGGCGCTTGCGGCTGTTTTCCAGGCGGTTTTTTTCGATATCACAGGCCCAGATCCGGCCTTTATTTTCCATCTGTGCTGCCAGCGCCAGGGTCTTGCCCCCGGCACCTGCACAAAAATCGACGACCCACTCGCCCGGTTTTGCCCCGCATAACAGGCTGAGCAATTGCGAGCCTTCATCCTGAATTTCGATCGCGCCTTTCATGTACAAAGGATGCGCCGAAAAAGCCGGGCGTCCCTGCACGCGCAGGCCGATGGGGGAATATCGGGTTTCATGCACGGTGAAATCGTCTCGGCGCAATTGCTTGAGCACCGTATCGCGCGCAGCCTTCAGCGTGTTCACCCGCATATCCAGCGGCGCTTCCCGGCCGATGGCCAGCATCTCGTCGCGGAAGCTGTCGCCAAAGAATTTTTTCAAACTGGCATAAGCCCAGTCGGGGCATTCCAATTGCACCGCTTCGGGCATTTCGGGCGGTATGAATTCAAGTTTTACGGCGCGTTCCAATAATTCCCGCTCGAAACGCGATAAGGGGCTGGGCGCATAGCCAGCCCCGTCGAACAAATCCTGGATGCCGCGCAAATCCTCGCTGGTGCCGAAGGCCAGCCACAGCAGCATTAAATTGCGGCCTTTTTCATCCATACCCAACTGCGCAGCCCACCAGCTTAACCGTGCGTAATGACGCAAGATGGTATAGATGGTTTCAGTAATAAAACGCCGGTCGCCCGAGCCGATAAATTTACGCGCGCGAAAATAATCATGCAGCATCTGGTCGGCGGGTCTGGCCGCAGCCCGGATCATGTCATAAAGATCGATTACCGCGCCGACGCGCGCCCCCGGAGTCATCTAGGCCCGTTTAAAGGCAAAGCGCCCGCCGCTGAAACGCCCCAGATATTGCGGCAAAATCGCATCAAGGGTTTCGGGCACGATACCCAGTTCCTTTAATCCGGGTTTTGCGCCCGAAACAACATTATCGGTCATTAACTGGCGTACCTGATCCACCGTCAGCAAGGTGCCTGGCAGATGCTGGAAAATCGCGCCCTGGATTTTCGCCAGACCAAAAGGAATATTCAGCAAGTGACGCTTTTTGCCGGTAAAATCCGCCAGCTTTTCCAATAGTCCTTTAAAGCTGTACCGCTCGTCGCCGCCCAGTTCGAAAATCTTGCCCTGCACTTCCTGTTCCGGCCGTCTGACGCTTTCGACAATGGCGCGCGCCACATCGTTCACATAGACGGGCTGGAACTGGGTCTTGCCGCCGCCAATCAAAGGCAGCACGGGCGAAAACACGGCCATCTGGGCAAAGAAATTAAAAAAGCGGTCTTCCGGGCCAAACATGACCGAAGGCCGCAAAATCGTTGCTTTTGGAAATTCGCGCAAAATGACCTGCTCGCCCAGGGCCTTGGTGCGCGCATAAAGCGATGGCGCGTTTTCATCGGCACCGAGGGACGACACATGCACCAGGCGTTTTACGCCGCTTTGCTGGCACAACCGTGCCAGTCTTTCGGGAAATTCATGGTGCAGTTTTTCGAAGCTGGAGGTGCCCTGCTCGCTCAAAGCACCCACCAGGTTGATTACCCAGTCGCTGCCCTCAATGGCTTTTTGCACGGACAAATCGTCATGGATATTACAGCCCTGCGCCACAACCTGGCCCACGCCGCCCGCCATGCGCAGGAAATAGCCTTTTGCCATGCTGCGCGTCGGCACGCGGATGGTGACATTGTTATCGGCGATATTCTCGACGACATACCGGCCCAGGAACCCAGTGCCGCCGAATATTGTCGCTTTTGTGTAATGGGCCATCATCTTTTCCTTGTTTTAAGGTAAAATACCCTAATGCAATTTGCGTTGCAAGGCGCGGATCATGTCCCTGGCTTCGGAAATCGTTTTGGTATCATGGGACATTTGCACGAATTCATTCAGATATTCGATCGCCCCCGACAAATGCCCGATTTTGGACGCAATCACCCCTGCATCGAAATACAGCCGCGGCTCGTTCGGGGCGACCCATAATTCATGGCTGATGACCTGCATCGCATCCTCATAACGCCCCAGGCTGATCAGCCGGGTTTTGCGGTTATTGCAGAAACGCAGGACGATATCGCGCGGGCTGACGACATCGTAATAATGGTGATGCAATTCCGCCTTCGGCCCCAGGATGGATTTCAGCAGCTGTCGCAGTTTTCCGGCATCCATCTCCTTGCCTTCATGGAAAGGATCGACAATCATCCGCTGGGACCCGTGATCCAGGCGCAACAAGAAATGCCCCGGGAAATTAAGCCCGAAAACCGGCCAGCTTTGGGATTTTGCCAGGTCGAAATACAGCACGCCGATGGCCACCGGAATGCCGCGCTTGCGGTCGATGACATCCAGCAGGTTGATATTGCGCGGGTCGTCGTAATCATCCAGATCGTAATCGCCGCGATAGCCGAATTTTTCCCCAACGATTTTATTGAGCACATTAAGGCGGTAAGCCAGAATGTGCTCATCGCCGGGCGGATGCTGCGACACTTCTTCTTCCAGCGCCGCGCGCATATCGACGAAATGGGTCTGGTAAGGGGCAAGATCGATCTCTTCCCTTCCCGCAGCCGCCAGCAAAAGCAAGGCCTCGATCACAGGCACGTCGTTATCCGGCATCGTGCCGATTTCTTTTAACCGTGCCTGGATCTGGTCCGGCAGCATTAACGGGCGTTATTACCGTTACCGCCCGGAAGCGTGTCCGATCCCGCCAGGCGGATATAGGACACCACTTCCTTTACATAGGAAATATTTCGCGCATGGCTTAAAACGCGGTTCAGCTCATCGCTATCGCGTGCAACGCCAATCAGATAAATATTGCCGCCATTGACTTCATGCTTGATGCTGGTGGACTGGATATCGCGATCGGCCAGCAATTTGGTGCGCAATTGCGTACTGATCCAAGCATCCTTGGTATAGCCGCTGACGCCGCCGCTTGGCTCGACGCGGATTTCATTGATGACCTGGCGGACATTCGGGGCCTGCCATGCCATGCGGATCGCCGTGTCGCGGTCATTAGCGTTCTGCACCGAACCGGTGATCAGCACGCGGCCTTCAAACACGGTCATGTTCAGCTTGTCGAACATCGAGGTGCTGTGCTTGAACCAGGCATCATGGATATAAGACGAAATCTGGGAATCGTTCCAGACCTGGGCGACGCCGCCCTGGCGCGAGGAATTGGCCGTGCCCACCGCAGCCCCGGCCCCCACGGCGACCAAGGGCGCAATACAGGCTTGAAGCGATAAAGCTGAAACGGCAATAAGCGGAATTAAGTATTTTATTCTAGACATTTTTGACTCCAAAAAGGGGCATATCAGGGGCGCCACGCGTCTTTTAGATGATAGGGCACGCGATAGGGTCTGACAACCACCACGTCGAAACGACTGGCATAGTTTTGATATTTTGGATTTTTCTGCAGGAAAATCCGGGCCGCCCGGCCGATACGCTGTTGCGACTTGGGCGAAACCGCTTCAAGGCCGCCGGTGATTGCGGCCCGGGCCTTGACCTCACAGAAAACCAGCTGCCGCCCTTTGGCCATAACCAGGTCGATTTCGCCCAATTTGGTTTTATACCGCAGCGCCAGTTTCTTATAGCCCTTCAGCCATAAATAAAGCGCCGCCCAGTTTTCACCGGTATGGCCCTTTTGATATCGGGCGATACGGTCACGTTTCATACTAAGTTTCATGGCGATTCAACTGCAAGGCGCGGGCATAAATAATCTTGCGCGAGATGCCCGATTGCGATGACACTTGCGCCACTGCTTCTTTCAGCGAAAGATCAGCCATGGCCGCCGTCAGCGCCTGGTCGATTTTTTCATCGTTCCATGCGGTTTCATTTTCCGTGCCAGGCAATATCAGCACGACGACCTCGCCCTTGAAATTGGCGTGATCGATTTCAAGGACAAGTTCTTCGGGCGTGCCGCGGTAAAATTGTTCATGCAACTTGGTCAGTTCGCGGGCGATGATAATCTCGCGCGGACCGATGATCTCGTGGATATCGGAAAGCATTTCCTTTATCCGCTGCGGCGCTTCGTATAAGACCAGCGTGGCATCCAGGCTCAGGTAATCATGAAATATCCTGCGCCGCGCCCCCGATTTTGGCGGCAGAAAACCCAGGAAAAGAAAATTGCCCGTCTGCTCCACCCCCGCCACGGACATGGCGGCAATCGCCGCGCTTGGGCCGGGCACCGGGCTGACCAATGCATTTGCCTGATGGCAGGCGGCGATCAGAGCGGTGCCCGGGTCGCTGATGCCGGGTGTTCCTGCATCGCTGGCAAAAACGATGATTTTACCATCCCTGATGGCGGCAATGATCTCATCGGCGCGGCGCTTTTCCGTATGCTCGTCGCAGCGCTCCAGTTTTTTGGAAATGCCGTAAGCCGATAACAGGCGTCCCGTCACGCGCGTATCTTCGCAATAAACGACATCCGCCGCCGACAAAATATCCAGGGCGCGCAACGTAATGTCGCGCAGATTGCCGATCGGGGTGGCCACCACATACAGGCCCGGCTTTACCCTTTGGCCCGACTGTCCCCAAATGGGTAACGGTTGCTTCGCGTCCGGCACTTGGCTAAGCTCGGGCATATCTTGTGTTTCAGTCAGGGAGTCGCTCATGCGTCGCTATCTTAGTGTTTTACTCGTGCTTGTCACGTTTCTCGTTGCCGGTTGCGCCGGTGATGGCGGCAGCCAGCGGACCATGCGCACGCCCAGCGGTGGCGTGGTCAATGAACAATTGCCCGAATTCTCCCCCCTTGCCGACCGCAGCACGGCCCGCCTGAACCCCCTGCCGACCGTCACCAACGGCAAAGCCAATGTCACGCCTTATTATAAAGATAGCAAAGCCGATCTGCCCCCCGTCAAAATTGGCCTGATCGTGCCGCTTTCCGGGCCGCAAGGTGCCTTGGGCCAGGCCATGCTGAATGCGGCGCAACTTGCCGTCTTTGATCTCGGCGCCAGCAACATCACCATCGTCCCTAGCGATACCACCCAGGGCGCCGCCCGCGCCGCTAATGAAGTGCTGGGCCAGGGCGCACAAATCATCCTGGGGCCGTTATTCGCCCAGGATGTCAAAACCGTGACCCCGATCGCCCGCGCCAAAAACGTGCCAGTCCTGGCCTTTTCCACGGATTGGACGGCGGCTTCGGACAATACCTATATCATGGGCTTTTTGCCATTCGGCCAGGTTTCGCGCGTAGTCGATTTCGCCGCCAAGCGCGGGGCAAAGAATTTCGGCGCGCTTATCCCCGAAACGCCATACGGTGTGGCTGTCAACAGTACCTTGCGCAACGAATTATCCCGCCA
>JAQGJA010000164.1 GCA_028290805.1 Alphaproteobacteria bacterium | reverse complement strand
GTCGCAAGCACCGCATAACTCATCACACAGGCAACGACATTTTCTTTGTCAATGCGCTCGTCCTCAAGGATATATTTCACACCGTCCCCGATAATTCGCTGGGATTTGCTGGGAATAAGGTGGCGTGTCGCCATTTTGTATAAGGGTGGCTGCCCGCTGACACGAGAAGGGATATACTTGCCTTCCGTCAGGTTTAAGACACAGGCGGCGATATTGGCTTCTTTATGAGCGGCCACGGTTTTACGTGTATATTCCGTTTCTTCATTGCCATTAAAGCCGGGAATAATAAAATCCAGCGGAAACGGCCCATCGCCCTGCGGAAGAAATAATTGGTATTTCAATTGCAGATTTTGACTTTTGAAAAATCCTTCGGCTTCTCTTTGCATTGGATGGCCTTTTTTATATTTAAGTAACTATAGTACAACTAACCCGCTCATCCAGTCATTTTATACACCATTACCACTTTTGTTATATGCTAATGCACAATTTCATTTCGCAACTACGAAAAATGTCTAGAATAAGCGCATGACTTTATTAAAAAGACCGAGTTTTGTTCTTATCATTGCGCTTTATCTGATGGCGGCGAATTCCGCCTTCGCCAAAGGCCTGATCCGCGATGCGGAGATCGAATCCGACCTGCGCGCCATTTCTGCGCCGCTTTTCGAGGCGGCGGGGCTGAACCCGGCCCAGGTCAAGATCGTCCTGATCAATGACGACAACGTCAATGCCTTTGTCGCGGGCGGGCAGAATCTGTTTATCTATACCGGCATGATTTTAGAGGCCAAAACCGTCGGAGAACTGAGCGGGGTCATCGCCCATGAAGCGGGGCATATGGCGGGCGGGCACCTCATCCGTATGCGCGGCGCGGCCGAGCGTGCCTCGTTGGAAAGCATGGCCGCCACCGTTCTGGGCATTGCTGTCGGCGTCGGGGCGGGGGATGCCAATGCCGGAGTCGCCACGGTGATGGGCGGGGGCGAATACGCCAACCGCGTCATGCTGCGCAACTCCCGCGTGTTCGAAAGTTCCGCCGACCAGGCCGGGATGGCCGCCATCGAACGCGCCGGGTATTCCACCCGCGGCATGGCCAGTTTCCTGGAGCGCCTGGCCGGGCAGGAAGTCTTGCCTGAGCTCCAGCGCAGCGGCTACGTCCTGACCCACCCGCTTTCGCATGAGCGTCTCGAAACCGTGGAAAGCTTTGTCACGCGCAGCCGGAACAAGGATAAAAAATGGCCCGACGAGCTGGAAAACAAGTTCCGCATGGTCCAGGCCAAGTTGCTGGCCTTTACCAACCCCGCCCGCGCGATGCGCCAGTATGAAAGCCAGAATAACACCGACGCTTATTACGCCACGGCCATTGCCGCCTATCGCCAGGGCCGCATCGACGAAGCGCTGCAGAAACTGGCCGTGCTGGAAAAGGGGGATGCGAAAAACCCGTGGTTCAAGGAACTTCGCGGCCAGATTTATCTTGAACAGGGCCGCATCCCCCAAGCCGTTGCCGCCTATCGCCAGGCCGTAGCACTCTCGCCGCAATCAGGGCTGATCCATCTGGCCTTGGCCCAGGCCTTGCTGCAGAACGAAACCCAGAAACCGGACGAAGCCTTGCGCGAACTGAACGCCGCGCGTGATAACGGTGAAGAGGATACGCCCGGCGTTTATCGTTGGATGGCCATCAGTTACGGCCGCCAGGGCCGCGAAGACCTGGCTAAATTGTCGCTGGCCGAAGAGGCGTTGTTAAAAGGCGATTACAATTTCGCCATCACCCAGGCCAAATCCGCCGAAGCCCTGCTGGCCAAAGACCCTGCCGCCCGCCAGCGCGCAAGGGATATTCAATCGGCGGCGATGCGCAGCATGAGCGAGCGGAAAAATTCGAAGGGTTAACTCTCTTTCTCCAACCGGTAAAACAATGTCGTGTTCACATGTTCCGGCTTGTACTCTGTTTTGCCCAGGAATTTGAATTCTTTCGGCACATCGCGTTCATCCAGCGCTTTGTATAAAATCTTTCGCAGGCCTTCGGTACTGCGGATGCCGATAAGCGTGCCGTTTTGACCCGTGCGTGCAATATGCCGCAGCAATTCTTTTTTGCCCGTTGTCATGCTGGCGATAAAGATCACCGCCTGATCGGCGTAATCCAGCTGTTGCGCAGGGGCGTGAATATACTGCAGTTTTGCGCCGGATAGTTCGCCCACTTTATGCGCCAGATCCAGGGCTTCATTTTCACGGTCGATACAGGATATTGTTAGCGCGGGATATTGCCGCTTTATCTCAAAAGCGGAAATCGGCATCGGCCCGGAACCGATAAAACACATACGGTCCTGTTGCAAATCGATATGTTTTTCCAGTACGGCGAGTTCGGCGCGCACCAGCGCCACATAATTACCCAGATAGGGAAAACATGTGTAATCCGATTCGTCGCGGGCAATCTTGCAGGCCCAGAATTTTTCCAGCGCATATTCGCATTCGCCAAGATAGGCAGGCAGGCAGGAAAGTTTTTCCGCAATATGCGGATGGTCGATGACCTGCCGGGAAAAATTCTCGCCATAGGCCGGGCTTACCATCTGGACCAGAGACGATAAAAGCCGGTTCAATATTTCCTGCGGCGTTTTATCGGCCAAACCGGCCAGGTATTCGCCGGTTTTCACAATATGCGATATGATCACATGCGCCTCATATGCCGATGAATTTTCCGCTCCTGAGACAATGCCGTGCTGCATGAAATAAACCTGTTTTCTAGTGTTGAAGGGAATATAGAGCGTTATTCGATTTGCCAATGACCGCATGGTTTTTTGTAACCTTATGCGGTTCCTTTTTGTCATGCCTATGTTCTTCATGCGGCAGCAAAAAATGCGCGGCGGCGTAAAACAAGTAACCGATCCCTGTCTGAAACAGGTAATTTTTCGTTGTCAAAATCTTGTGCGCGCAGCAGGTATTTTCTTTGTGCATGTCCGCCTTGTGCTTTTCGGCTTTGTGCCGGTGCCATTTCCCCTCGGCCCATAGGACGCCATAGGTGACGACCGGCGGCACCGTCACCGCCATGATGATTTCCGCCGCCTGCGATTCCAGCACCTCGCCGGCCCGGCCGCTCAGGAAATTTGCCGCCAGCGGCAAGAGGCCGCAGCACAAGACATGCTGCTTGACCGGGATCAGCACGGCGTTGAAAAACGCCGCCTGGGACTTGGGCGGCATCAAAGCTCCGCCATTGTTATGTTATAACATAACACATATAGGACAAATAAGGGGTGGTTTCTATCCATGACGTCCAAGGCTTTATCTAATGATGGTGGTGATGCGGCAAAAACGCGTGGGCGCTGAGATAGATCAGGACGTAAAATGCATAGCTGAGCAGGACCTGGCGGCTGAATTCACGCCAGGAGAAGCGGTGATGGTCGCAATGGCAATGCTGTCGGCGCTTATCGGCGCGGTTATGCCATTTGCGCTCGCCCCACATGACGGCGGCAGTAATCAGCGGCGGCATGGCCAGGGCCATA
>JAQGJA010000047.1 GCA_028290805.1 Alphaproteobacteria bacterium | reverse complement strand
CCAAAAAGTTGGCGGGTTTCTGCCCGGCCAATTGAATAATGTCCATCGTCGCCATGGCCAGGCCCGCGCCATTGACCATGCAGCCGATATTGCCGTCCAGCTTGACGTAGTTGAGGCCTGTCTTGGTGGCTTCGCGTTCGATCGGGTTTTCTTCGGATTCGTCGCGCAAAGCCTGGACATCCGTGTGGCGGAACAGGGCATTGTCGTCGAAATTGAATTTCGCATCCAGCGCCATGACGTCGCCGCTTTGCGTGACGACCAGCGGGTTGATCTCGACGATGGCGCAATCCAGCTCGATAAAGGCCTTGTACATCTGCTTTAAGAATTGCTGGCATTTCTTGAAGGTGTCGCCTTCGAGGCCCAGGCCAAAGGCGATTTCGCGCGTGTGGAAATCCTGGATGCCGGTGACGGGGTCGATGGCGACTTTCAGGATTTTTTCAGGGCTGTCATGGGCGACTTCCTCGATATCCATGCCGCCTTCGGTCGATGCCATGATGGTGATGCGCGATGTGGCGCGGTCGATGAGCAGGCCCAGATAATATTCCTTGGCAATCATGCAGCCGTCTTCGATATAGATGCGGGAAACTTTCTGGCCCTGTTCGCCGGTCTGGATCGTGACCAGCGTGTTGCCCAGCATGTTGGTTGCGGCGGTTTTGACATCGTCCAGGGATTTAACGACTTTGACGCCGTTCTGGCTTGGCACTTCTTTCATCATGCCCTTGCCGCGTCCACCGGCGTGGATTTGCGATTTCACCACCCAGACAGGCCCGCCCAGGTTTTTGGCCGCTTCCAGCGCTTCCTCGACGGTAAAGGCCACCTGGCCGCGCGGCACGTTAATGCCGAATTTCTTGAGAAGTTCTTTTGCCTGGTGCTCGTGGATGTTCATGGGTTTGGCCTTTTTGGTTGATCGTTTGCAACGGTTGTAAACCATAAATGTTAAAAAGTGAATTGCCTGTTTATTTAGGGAGAGGCTTGTTTTAGCCCTAAGGATATAACAAAAATGGACAGAAAAACGATTTTTCCTTGCCTGTCCGGTATTTTTACGTTAATATAATATCAAGATTCGCTTAATCCAAACCCCAGAGGACCTGCTATGTTCAAGACACCAACTCTTTTTCACGATCTCGGCGACTTTTGGACCGAAGCAAGCACCTCAACAGGTGGGCCTCCGGTTCTCCAGGCATTCCAGGGAGATTGCGACGAAAAATGCAAGCGCCGCGAAATCGAGGGCAATCCTTTTGACGGTTATGAAAACCATGTCGTGTACATGGTAAATGAAAATGCCCAGCGTAAGGCAAACGGCCAGCCCTTGCGTCGTATCTTTGGCTAATATTACAATAAACAGCACCAATTGGAGCCACTTCATGAACGACCAGAATCCCACATCTGCACCAGGCTGGCATCGCAACGACGCCGATAATGCTAACCGCTTGAACGACCGTCTGCAGAATCAGTGCGTCGAACAGAAGATTCACCCAGTCAAAAAGAACCCGGGTCCTTTTTATTCTGTCATGGCCCAAGCTGAAAAAAACAAGACTGAATGCGTCAGCGATGCTGACAAGCTTGCCGGTCTTAACCGCACACCTTACTCGATTGAAGCCTCTGTTAATGCGAATGACGTGGCTTCCAAGATTGCAGAAGCGCGGGGCAGGGAGCTGCCGAATTATTCTTTTGAGTAAACGCCATTAGTATTTAAAGGAAAGCCGCCTTAGGGCGGCTTTTTTTATGTATTCTTATTGTTTTCGGTGCTGAGCCGGCTTAAGCTGAAAGAAACTCAAGGAGGACAAAATGTTCGAAAAACTCATTAATATGCAGCGCGACGGTTTAATTTTAGGATTTGGCGGACAAGCGGATCACGGGTCAATGGAAGCTGAAACGGCGAATAAGGCCGCTAAGGAAAAGCCGGCCCTGACAGTGTTTCGTAATGAAGGGGAAAACAAGTGTTTATCTTTGGCTCAGGTAGAAGAGCTTAAAAAAAATATTTATATGGACAAGCACCGGAGCACGGAACATCTTTCTTCGACAGGCGATTTTCCTTCGGCACCCTGAATGGACGACAGCAGACTAAAAAGCCGCCTTCAATGGCGGCTTTTCTTTTATTAAAACCGGATCATCCCGGCCCAGTTCAGCCATAACAGGATCGCCGTGGCGGGCGCTGCGGCCGCTCCGAAGGGCAGGTAAAAATCCTTGAGCGGCCGGCGTGTCAGCACGATGACGATCACGCCGAACAGCAATAATAATCCCGCCGCCCCGCCGATCATGAAGCCGACCCCCGCAGGGCCCAGCCAGATCCCGGCAGCGGCGGAAAATTTAACGTCGCCCCAGCCGATCCCCTCGACGCCTTTCCATTTAAGCGAGACATAGCGCGTCAGCAGGAAAATCCCCGCCCCGCACAAGGCGCCCGCGCCCATGAAAACCAGGCGCTCCAGAATCGCATTGCCGTCTGCCCAGTCCAGGCTTATCGCCTGGTAGGCGAGCCCCAGCAAAGCCAGCGCGATATTCCCGCGATTGGGCAACAGGAAAAACCGCACATCCATCACGGTCAGATATAATAAAACAGCCGTCGCCACGCAAAGCATGGCGACGGCCGGATCGAAAGTCATGAGAGAACTCTCTTTAAGGGTAAAGGATTACGGGAAGACCCAGGCAATGGTGTTGTTATTGCCGGCGACATTGCAGGCACCACCCGCGTTAGCAGGTGTAACCGGAAAGGCTGCGGCAAGGATGGTCGTGCCATTCCCTGTAACGCTGACAACTTCGCTCGGATTGTTGATCGAGGTCATGAGCTTTGTACAGGCCGATTGGGACAAGCCGTTAAAAGTGACCGAGAGACTGTCATCTGCGACGGTTGTCGTTGCCGGGGCAATGATGATCGTGCCGCCAAAGGCGTTACGCTGGCCATCGCGCAGGACACCACCGGTAACAAGCGGGCTTGCGGCATCGGCACCACCACCAGTACCGG
Organism: Alphaproteobacteria bacterium; assembly: GCA_028290805.1. Classification (GTDB taxonomy): domain Bacteria; phylum Pseudomonadota; class Alphaproteobacteria; order Micavibrionales; family SZUA-601; genus JAQGJA01. Next base: position 2,327 of record JAQGJA010000047.1, on the reverse strand, counting down.
CAAAGGTAACACCCGTGTAAACGCCATTGCCTTGCTGGGCCATGGTCTGGGCTTCCTGACGGATCGTCAGGAGGAGGCGGGTGGTTTCGGTCGTTTTGTTGCCGTCGGAAACCAGGCGGTAGGTAGCGATACCACCGATCAGGAGAAGGGCGGCGACGCCGATGACAAGCAGCAATTCAAGCAAGGTGAAACCGCCTTCGCGTCTTGAGAGGTTTGGCAGGGTAGTGGCAGTCATGATAGGCTCCTTTGAGAGAGATGAAGTAAGAGTGGGGCAGGCAAATTTTATCCGGTCGGCGCGTTCGCTGAATCCTGTATCTGTTGCACGACACCGAAAATCGACGAGATCAAAACGCCAAGCGTGACGGCGATGAGTACCAGGGCAACCGTGTTCAGCACTTTCATCGCTGCGGTCACTTTGCCTTCGACTTCGCCGACCCACTCACGTGTGATCGCAGTCAGATTGTCCTCGAAACCTTTTAACGTTGCGTAAACGCGCAAATCATCGATCAGTTCCTCTTCCGGGAACTTGAAACCGGTCCGCGCCATGGCTTCGCCAAGGTTAAGCCCCGAGGTCAATTGCCGCGCCACGGCGAAAATCCGTTCCTTTAAATAGGGCGAAGCCCGCGCAGACAGGCGCTTTAGAGCGTTATCGTCGATCTTGACACCTGACGCCATGAGGGAAGCCAGGGACAGTAAAAAGCTGGAACCCTGCCACATGCGGTAAATGCTCCAGGGGGGGATATTCTCGACAATCATGCGCGTGCGCCCGCGCCAGCGCGGCAGGGAAAAGCTGACCAGGAAAACAAATGCGACAATGGTGCCAAAATAATACAGTCCGTTTTCGCGAATCGCATTGGCGAAATCGGCCACCGATTTGGACATGCCCTGCCACTGGTCCAGCGGCAATACTTCGGCAAAAGCCGGGATGATATTATAGGACATCATCACCAGCATCGCGATTAAAACCATGATCAGCAAAACGGGATAGGAGCCGGCTGAAATAATGGCGCCCTTGACGCGGCGCTGCTGGGCCACGGATTCGGCGGCATTCAAAAATGATTCCATCAGACGGCCGGAATTGCCGCCTGTTTCCAGCAGCAAAGATTCGCTGGACGGCACGAAAGGCGAAATGCACTGGCCGAAATTCATGCCGTTCTCGATCGAATTGCGCCAGCGCCGCATGACCGCCGCCGTTGCTGTATGGCGTCGCTTTTCCTCGATCCCGGCGATCTGTTCCAGCGCACGGTCCAGAGATACGCCGTTCTTCAAAAGCTGGGACAGTTTTTTATACAGACGCTCACGCGCCTTGGCGTTGAATTCAAAATAAAGCTGGAGCTTGAGCAGGGACATGCATCAAGGATAATTCGGAAAGATTTAAGATGTGACTAATGGGCGCTGTTCTTACCAATCCATCTTTTTAAAGTCATTCAACATCTTTGTATCAACTGTGCATTGGGCCTCTTTGGGGAAACCCGGCTGCTGGCGCAATGCAAGATTATATTGCGCCATCAATTTAAACGTAACCACAGGAGGGGGAATGCATCCGAATACGAGGTTTTGAGTTTTAACGGGGCCGGCACAACTTAGGCCTACAACAGAGGCATCTTTTTCAGTGGCATGATAACCCATTCCTAAGGCAATCAGGCGATAGTCTTCTTTTTTTGCGGCTTCACTCGCAAGATGGACAGGATTGCCCTCTACCAGTGAAAAAAGGAAGTTAGGCTCTTTAAAATCCTTTTGAGACAACATTTGCCTTAACTCATATAATGATTTTTTGTCTTTCTCGGTCAAGGGCACACTAACACATGCATATAGCAGGCAAGGAACCAGTAATAGAAAATAGTATTTAAAGTTGGATGGTTTGACCATATCATTCCCTATGTAGAATTCGTTATAACAAGAATCTATAAAGAAATAAACAGGACAGATACAAGCTCTAGTTGTTCTTTAATTGTTTAGCCCCGCTTCGGCCGGATTAGATATCCCAACACCCTCTCGGCATCCAGCGGCGAACAGATCCCTTTTTGCACCAGGTCCAGCCCGTATTCCACCATGGATTTGCCGTTGAGTTCGGTGAGCCAGTAATCATAGGCCGCCGTCTTGTTGTCTTTTTTGACCAGCTCCATAAAGCCGACATCGGGCAGGATGATTTCGGCGGCAATGGTGCGGCCGGAATAGCCGGTGAATTTGCATTTCTCGCAGCCTTTGGCATTGTGGATGCGCACGGAATTGACTGAAATCTCGGCATCTTCCAGGCGCGTCATGGTGCCGCTTGCAAGATCGCCGGAATTGATAATCGGCCTGCGGCAATGCGTACAGAGCTTCCG
>JAQGJA010000037.1 GCA_028290805.1 Alphaproteobacteria bacterium | reverse complement strand
TCAAAACATGCGAACGGGGCTGATGAATGGCAAAGCGTGATTATTACGAAATTTTGGGCGTGCAAAAAGGTGCAAGCGCCGACGAGATGAAAAAAGCCTATCGCAAGATGGCCATGCAGTATCACCCGGATAAAAACCCCGGCAACAAGGAAGCGGAGACCAAGTTCAAGGAATTGAACGAAGCCTATGACGTTTTAAAAGACGATCAGAAGCGCGGGGCTTATGACCGTTTCGGCCATGCGGCCTTTGAAGGCGGGCGCGGGCCGGGCCCGGGGGCTGGCGGGATGGGCGGCGGCGCGGGGTTTGATCCGGGTTCCTTCTCGGATATTTTCGAAGAGATGTTCGGCGATTTCATGGGGGGCGGCCGTCCCGGCGCCGGTGGCGGCGGGCGCGGGGCCAATGCGGCCCAGCGCGGCAGCGATCTGCGCTATACGCTGGAAATCAGCCTGGAACAGGCTTTTAAAGGAACCAAGGCCAATCTGAATATCCCCGTCATGGCCGAATGCGAAGTCTGTAAAGGCAGCGGCGCGGAACCCGGGACCGGCGTGGAAACCTGTCCCACCTGTACGGGGCGCGGCGTCGTGCGCGCGCAAAGCGGGTTTTTTACGGTCGAGCGCAGCTGTCCGACCTGCAGCGGGTCCGGGAAAATCACCAAATCCCCCTGCAAATCCTGTAACGGCCAGGGGCGCAGGCGCAAGGAACGCAAGCTGGAGGTCAATATCCCGGCCGGCGTCGATGACGGCACGCGCATCCGCCTGGCCGGCGAAGGCGAGGCCGGCTTGCGCGGCGGCCCAAGCGGGGATCTTTATGTCGAAATGGCGGTGAAACCGCACCGTTTGTTCAAGCGCGAGGAAACCCAGCTTTTCTGCCGCGTCCCCGTGCCCATGGTCACAGCCGCTTTGGGCGGTGCGGTGGAAGTGCCCACCATCGATGGCGGCCGCGTCAAGATGAACGTCCCCGCCGGCACCCAGAACGGCACCCAGATGCGCCTGTCCGGCAAGGGCATGTCGATCATCCGGTCCAGCAACCGCGGCGACATGTATGTCGAAATCGCCGTCGAAACGCCGGTAAATCTAAGCAAGCGCCAGAAAGAAATCCTGCAGGATTTCGACGGCCAGGCCAGCAAGGACGGCAAGAATAATTCTCCGGAAGCCCAGGGGTTCTTTACGCGTGTGAAGGAGTTCTGGGAAGATCTAAAGGATTAAAACTGATCTTCCGCTTATAGGATATTGGGTTTATTACGCCATTATTCGAAGCAGGTTACGTGGATATGGGCTTTTTACGCTGTAAAGGGTTTGATCCGTTACTGGAGTCCATTATGCGCTTTACCCGAAAAACCCTGATCCAGGCTGTAAAATTTCCCAAGGTGGAATGGCAGAAACTGGATGTCGCCCTGCTGGGGGAATACCGCGTGCGCGCACCGAAAGCCAGCAAATGGCCGGCTTGAAAAAAGGCGATAAAGTCAGCTGGAAATCAGGCGGCGGGAAATCTACCGGTAAAGTGGTGGGAAAAAATCACCCATGACGCCACGGTCAAAGGCCATCATGCAAGGCCGATCCCGCACACCCGCAATACAAGGTGCAAAGCGAAGGGGGGCGGCGTTGGCGATTCATCACGAAAAAGCCTGAGCAAAACGGGAAAATAACACTTTGTCTCGTGAAATCTGCTTATCTGTCCTGGCCGCCCTTTTCTTATAGGCAGGCCCGGACTTCAAGGCTAAATTCCCACTTCCGGTCTGGACAGGGCCCGAATCGTTATCCACAAGAATATTGCGGCGATTCGAAGAAATTGAGTCAATAAAGAAAATATAAGTCTTAAGTATATATTAATGATTGACTTCACAACCAGTATATAAATCAATGACTTGCAATAAATGCCTAAAAAACAGGCAAAGAGTGTAAAGCATTCAAATTCAAATGCCGACTCCGCCCGCCCACCTCTTGTCCACAGACTTATCCACAGATTCTGGGGATAAGTGATTCCACTGCCCCCGCCACCTGCAAATCGCCTTTCCTTTTGGCTGGAAACGCATAAGTTAACAAAACAATGCCTGATAAACCTCTTCTTCCCGAACAATCCCAACCGGAAAAACCCATTTTGCGCGGCGCAGTGGTCATTGAGGCTTTTGCGCGCTCGCTTCCCCTGTCCCCGGGGGTCTATCGTATGTTCAACGCCAAGGGCGATGCGCTTTATATCGGCAAGGCGCGCCAGTTGCAAAAACGGGTGATGAGCTATGCCCAGATGGCGCGCCTGCCGCACCGTTTGCGCCGGATGGTGGCGGAAACCACGTCAATGGAGGCCATCCATACCCGGACCGAGGCCGAAGCATTGATGCTCGAAGCCAATATGATCCGCAAGCATATGCCGCGCTATAATGTGCAATTGCGCGACGATAAATCGGTGCCCTATATCCTGGTCAGCAGCGATCATCCTTTTCCACAATTGCTGAGCCATCGCGGCCCGCGCACAAGGCCGGGCAGTTATTACGGGCCTTTCGCCAGTTCGGGCCCGGTATGGAATACGATTGCCGCCCTCCAGCGCGTGTTCCAGATCCGCAATTGTTCCGATGCCGTCTTTGCTGCGCGCAAGCGCCCCTGCATGCAGTATCATATCAAGCGCTGCACCGCCCCTTGCGTGGCCCGTGTGTCCACCGAAGAATATGGCGAACAGGTGGCATTGGCCAAAAAATTCCTGGACGGCAAGTCGGTCGAGATCCAGCAGCAGCTGGCCGAAAAGATGCAGGAAGCATCGGCCCGTATGGATTACGAAGTGGCCGGTAATTTCCGCGACCGTATCCGTGCGCTGACAGCGGTGCAGCAGCGTCAGGATATTAATCTGGAGGGCATCATCGACGATGTCGATCTGGTGGCGGGTTACCTGGACGCGGGCCAGGCCTGTATCACCGTGTTCTTTTTCCGGGGCGGACGTAATTACGGCAACAAGGCCTATTTCCCGCGCCATGACCAGGAAATGGAATTGCCGGAAATCCTGGATGCTTTCCTGGGCCAGTTTTACCAGACGCGGCCCGCAGCTCCGGAGATTTTGCTCAGCCACGATATCCCCGATTGCGATTTGCTGAGCGAGGCGCTGACCACGGAGAATAACCGCAGGGTGCAGATCACCACGCCAAAGCGCGGGCCCAAAAAACGCATCGTCGACCAAGCCATCGATAATGCCCGCCGCGCCCATGCGCGGTCGATGGCCGACACGGAAAAAAACCGGCAGATGCTGGAAAAAATCACGGAACTCATGCGTCTGGAATCTATTCCCGAACGCGTCGAAATCTATGATAACTCGCATCTGGGCGGCACCAACGCCCTTGGCGTGATGGTCGTGGTGGGGGCCGAGGGGTTCCAGAAAAAACACTATCGCAAATTCAACATCAAAGGCGAGATCCAGGCCGGCGACGATTACGCCATGCTGCGGGAAGTGCTGACCCGAAGATTATCGCGCGGCATCAATGAAGAAAAAGATGCGAACAGCGATGAAAATACCTGGCCCGATTTATTGATCATCGATGGCGGCAAGGGACAGTTAAGCGCAGCGCAGGGCGTGTTGGACGAACTCAATCTGACCATACCGTTGATGGCCATTTCAAAAGGCCCCGACCGCAATGCGGGGCGCGAATGGCTGCATTTCACCAACGCCGAGCCTGTGCAATTGCCGCCAACCGATCCATTATTGTACTTCCTGCAACGCGCCCGTGACGAAGCCCACCGCTTCGCCATCGGCGGCCAGCGCACGCGGCGCAGCAACGCCATGCTGAAATCCGCCCTGGATTCCGTCCCTGGCATCGGCGGCAAACGCAAAAAAGCCTTGCTGCTGCATTTCGGTTCCGCCAAAGCGGTAGAGCGTGCCGGAATTTCGGATTTGATGAAAGTGGAGGGCGTGTCGAAAGCGACGGCGGAGATGATTTATAATTATTTCCATGAGGTGAAGTGATTACTTCTCCACATACATAAAACCAATCCCAAATAAAATAAACGCGCCGCCGATGACAGCGTCCATTGACAATTGGTTGTGGCGGAAAATGGCCCAGGCGAAAAAGGCAATGAAGAGGGGATAGCTGATCTCGATCAGGCTGGCGCTGGTGGCGTTTTTGCCTTTGATCGCGGAATAGATAAAAATATTGCCGAAAATATAGCACACGACGACCAAGGCAACCCAGCCGAGCAGCTTGTGGTTTTCCTTCATTAAATTCACGCTGGTGGCGATGCTGCCGTTCTTATAGGCGATAAAGGTGAAAATCGGCATGGTGACCCATGAAATAAACGCCATCTGGGCCCAGCCTGAAATGCCGCTTTTTAACCCGTGTTCGGCGGCGGCGTAATTCAACCCCCACATCGCCGCGGCCAGTAAGGACGTCCAGAACCATAACATGAGAAACTCTCCTAAATATAAGGTGAGCATATAACATAATGTTTAATTTTGGGATAATGGTTCAGCGGTACAGATACATCACGCAAACCCCGGCGAAAATCAGGCCGCCGCCCAGCAGGGTGCCGGGAGTCAAATGGTTTTGATTAAAGATAAAATAAGAAAATAAGGCAACAAAAACAGGGTAGCTGATTTCAATAAAGGTGACGCTGGTGGCGTCCTTCTGTTTAATCGCCCAATAAATCAAAGCATTTCCGAAAAAATAACAGGCAACAAGAATAGATACCCATATCGCAATTTTAGGGTTATTTTTAACTACGGTAATGCCCTGTTTCAAACTGTTATCCTGCCAAGCCAGCAAGGTAAAAACCGGCAGCGCCAGCCAGGTATAAAATGCCATCAGCGTAAACGAAGAAACCCCGCTTTTCAGCACGTTCTCGACCGCTGCATAACTGAACCCCCACAAAGCCGCCGCCAGCAAAGCCGCCCATAACCAAAGCATGTTTTGTTCCTTATTTCACTATGTCGTCTTCATCGTATCCCTGTTGGATAACGGGGTCCAGTGCCGTTATCACTAACCTCCGAATATCGCGCAAGACCCACTGGACCCCGTTATCCAACGGGGTTACGGTGTGGAAATGACAAATATCTATGACCTCAACAGCTATGACTACATGTTGCCGCGTGAGCGCATTGCGACGCATCCAGTTTCCCCGCGTGATGCGGCAAAATTACTTGTTTGGGAGCAGGGACGGGCCGAACATAAAATCTTTGCCGATCTGGCCGATTACCTCCACGAAGGCGATGTGCTTGTCGTGAATAATTCGCGGGTGATCCCGGCGCGGTTGCACGGGGTGCGCCCTTCACGCGGAGGGGATGCGCCGCCGGTGAATGTCGAGATTTTGCTGCACCGCCCTTTGGGGGATTTCAGTACCTGGCGTGTCTTTGCGCGTCCCGCCAAACGCCTGCGCGAAAGCGACCTGGTACAGTTTGCCGATGGGGTTACGGCGGAAATAACGGGACGGGCCGAGGAACAGGTAACCTTGCGTTTCAACCTCGCCCCCGATGCCGTGTCCGATTTTTTGCATAGCCATGGTGAAGTCCCGCTGCCGCCTTATATCGAGCGCGCCGCCGACACCAGCGATGCGCGGGAATACCAGACGGTTTACGCCGATGATAACGCGCCCGGATCAGTGGCCGCCCCCACGGCGGGCTTGCACTTCACGGATGAATTGCTTACCAAACTCCGCGCCAAGAACGTAACGATTGCCGAGGTCACACTGCATGTCGGCGCGGGCACGTTTTTATCTGTCATGACCTCCGATATCCGCCAGCATAAAATGCACGCCGAATGGGGCGAGGTAAGTGCAGCGACCGCCGCCATCATCGCCCGGGCAAAAGAAACAGGCGGCAAGATCATCGCCGTCGGGACCACCGCCACGCGATTGCTTGAAACAGCGGCGCGGGATACCGGGCGGATTACGGCCTGGAGCGGAGAGACGGATATCTTCATCACGCCGGGCTTTGAATTTTGCGTGGTGGATGGATTGGTCACCAATTTCCATCTGCCAAAATCGACGCTTTTGATGCTGGTCTCGGCGTTTATGGGCGGTGTGGAAGAGATGCAGGCGCTCTATGCGGCGGCGATTGCCAATGCGTATCGTTTTTATTCCTATGGCGATGCCTGTTTGTTGACACGCCCCTGATCCGATGTCATCCTCTAACTTCCGAAATCCCCGGCGCAGGCCGGGGTCCATTGCGCGGATGAACAATTATAGAATTGTCGTGCTGAATAATGGATCCCGGCCTGTGCCGGGAAAACGGAAAATATAAATGGAGAAAAAAATGACATTCGACCTCAAGGACATCATGGCGCTGTGCAAGCGCCGCGGCTTTATCTTCCAGGCTTCCGAGATCTATGGCGGGATCAACGGTTTTTGGGATTACGGGCCGCTTGGGGTCGAACTGAAAAACAATATCCGCGACGCCTGGTGGCGCGCCATGGTCCTGGCCCCGCCGATGGGACCGGATGGGGCGCCGGTGCAAATAGTCGGGCTGGATTCCGCAATTTTGCAGCATCCGAAAACCTGGGAAGCCTCAGGGCATGTGGCGGGGTTCTCTGACCCCATGGTCGATTGCAAGGAAACCAAACTGCGTTATCGCCTTGACCATATCGTCGTTTATTACAAAGATGAAAATCAGAACGAGCCATGGGTTGCCCTGCATCAGGAAGCAGATGAAAAAGATGTTGAAAAGCGCCTGAAAAAACTGGATATCAAGCTGCGCTTCAGCGAATTGCAAAAAATTTCCCTGGATAAAATCGACCCATCGAAATTCGACCGTATCGTTGCGCCAGATGCAACGAAGCCCGGCACTTTTACCGAGCCGAAACAATTTAACCTGATGTTCGAAACCCGTGTAGGCGCAACAGCAGGGGAAGAAGGCAAAGCCTATTTCCGCCCTGAAACGGCACAAGGGATTTTTCTTAATTTTAAAAATGTTGTTGACTCTTCGCGTGTTCGTATGCCTTTCGGTATTGCGCAAATAGGAAAAGCCTATCGCAACGAAGTTACCCCCCGCAACTTTATTTTCCGCACGCGGGAATTCGAGCAGATGGAGATGGAGTTTTTCTGCCATCCTTCCGAGGCGCAACAATGGGCCGAATTCTGGGTCGAAACGCGCAAACAATGGTGGCTGTCACTTGGACTGCGTGAAG
>JAQGJA010000143.1 GCA_028290805.1 Alphaproteobacteria bacterium | reverse complement strand
GACCGTTATAAGGACGAAGAATTCATGGCGTTCGGCAAGGAAATCCTGACCCGCACCGTTACAATCAGAGAGGCCAGGGAATATCCTGATTCCATTTTCGGTTCCTTGCCGCAAAGCGCTATCTTTCAGAATAAATATAAAGAGGTAAAGGCGATTGTCGAAGCGCGTTATCCTGTGCAACACAAGAAAGGAAATTTTGTGGAAAACTCAAATGAAATAGCAGCCATTGCAATGGATGAAGTAAAAAAACCTGTTGCGGAATTATATTCTGATTACAAAGAAATGTTGCGCATTCCAGCAATCGAGCCGGATGATGAGATGGACCCAACCTGGATAAACCCTGCGCGTTGTAGAGCTTTCTGCATGCATAACGATTAAGAACGTTGCCTCTGTTAATTCTTGCGCCCCTGCAGGAATAACAGCGCGGCGATGGTGGTGGCCAGCAGGACCAGCGCATTGGCCTGGTGCGCGGCGGCGAGGATGATATCAACCCGGCTGAGCAATGTAGCGATGCCCAGGGCCAGCTGCAGCAGAACGATCAACCCTAACGCAATTCCGAAACGCTGCAGCAGCCAGTTGCGGCTTTGCCAGGCTTCCAGGGCAAAGGAAAAAATCACCAGGAAAGTGGCGATGCCCAGCACGCGATGGGTGAATTGCACCGCGGCAGGATTTTCCAAAAAGTTTTTCCAGGCCGGTGACAGAAAGAAAATCTCGCCCGGCATTAATTTACCGCCCATAAGGGGAAACTCGTTATAGATCATCCCGGCATCGAGGCCGGCGACAAAAGCGCCCCATAAAATCGTCACGCTTAATACGGCCAGGCAAACCCAGCCATGGGCGCGGTATTTTTGCAAAGCGGGAATGTAATTGCGCCACAACGCATCGGCGCTGCGCGGCCACAGGGGCAAAGCCTGGGCCCAAAGGGCGCTGAACAAAACCAAAGCGGTGCCCAGGTGTAAAGCCAGGCGGTAATGGCTGACGCGCGGCTCGTTGACCAGGCCGGATTTGACCATGTACCAGCCGATAAATCCCTGCAGCCCGCCCAAAGCCAGAAATAAAATAAAGCGCGGTTTCAGTTCGTTGGGAATGCGCCCGCGCAGCCAGAAATAAAGCAGTGGCAGCGCATAAACCAGCCCGATCAGGCGGCCCCAGAGACGGTGCAGCCATTCCCAGAAATAAATGTTTTTATACTGGGCCAGATCCATGCCTGAATTCTTATCCAGGAACTCGGGGCTGGCCTGGTATTTATGAAAGGCGGCGTTCCAGGCTTCCTGGTTCAGCGGGGGCAGCATATCCATCGCCGCGCGCCATTCGACCATGCTGAGCCCGCTTTCGGTCAGGCGGGTGATGGCCCCGATCACGATCATCGCCGCGATCATCCCGCAGCAGGTAAAAAGCCAGAGGGCGAGGATGCGGTGGTTGTTTTCGCGTAAGGTCATGCAAGGGAATATAGGCTGGTAAAAGAAGCATGGCAATTCCGTGCGCAGATACAAAAAAGCCTCTCCGTATGGGGAGAGGCTTGGATTTAGCGGCCTTCGGTTACTCTGCCGTTTTGGCTTCGTCGGGCTTGTCCGTTTTCGGTGCGGCGGTTTTGGCGGCGGCCGGGGCGGGGGCGACGACCATGATGACCTGGTTGCCTTCGAATTTGGGTTCCTGCTCGACGCGGATCTTGTCCAGCAGGGTGGCGCGTACGCGGGCCAGAAGGCGCATACCGATTTCCTGGTGGGCCATTTCGCGGCCGCGGAAACGCAGCGTGAACTTGACCTTGTCGCCTTCGTCCAAGAAGCGGATGGCGGCGCGCATTTTGACTTCCAGATCGTGGTCGTCGATGCTGGGGCGCAGTTTCAGTTCCTTGATCTCGATGATCTTTTGTTTTTTGCGCGCTTCGGCTTTTTTCTTTTGCTGCTGATAGCGGAACTTGCCGTAATCCATGATCTTGCAGACCGGCGGCTCGGCATTGGGAGAGATTTCCACCAGGTCCAGCCCGGCATCGCGCGCCTTTTCAATAGCATCGCGCGTATTCAGAACGCCCAGCATTTCCCCGTCGGCATCGATGGCGCGGACTTTGGGGACGCGGATTTGTTCATTAATGCGGTTTTCATCGGAAGAGCGGTTTTCGCTGCGCGTATCGTGGGGCGGGCGCAGTTCGGTATTCGTCGGGCGAGGCGGATAGATGGGCAATTCTCCTGTGATGGTTTCGGCAATAGTCAGGCCGTACGATTAAAATACCGCAAGACCATGAAGAAAACACTTAAGCGGAAAGCCGTAAAAAGGCAAGACAAAACGCCAAAGCTTGCCCAAGAAAGCCGGTAATGCTAGGGTTTTGGACAAACAAGGGAGAATCCATGACCGTTATTCTGGAAGGCAAAGGCGAATTTCATTTTGAACACGAAGGCATCTCCGTTCTTGGAATTCAGACGAGCGAAGAACCGAAAGCCCGGCCGACGCTCCTGAAAGAGGGCGACCGGCTGGAAATTTTCATGGATAACGAGCGGCATATCCTGCTGGCTTCGGGCATCTATCACGAGAAAGAAGCAATGCCGGCTTATTTGCAGGCCGAGACGATTTCTTATCGCGAATGGGCTATAAGCTATTGTCTTGCAGATGGAAATTTCCCCCTGCCGCCGACGGATGGCGGAAAAATAATTCCCGCGGGTACATTGATGGGTATTTTCAATTGGGAGCCGCCCATCCGCGTTTTGCGGAACGATATTTAAATGAAAAGTCAAAGAAAGAAACAACAATGACCACACAAATCTTCACCGGATTCAGTTATGTCTGGACGGATCAGGAAGGGGTCAGAACGCTGGGCGTTTCAGAAGACGTGGAACCTGATCCTGATCAATCCTCGACAGCTTTGCAGGATGGCGATGTGCTGGAACTTTATATTGAAAACGAAGCCCTGGCCGTTGGAAAAAACGTGTTGGTCAAAGGGGTCTATAAAGAACCGGACCCTAATAATTATAACAGTTTTCATGTTATCGACGACGAAGACGGTGAGCCGATTTCCTTCAAATTCCTGAATCGTTTCTTCCGCGGCCATTATCCCATTACGGTCATCCGCAAGACGGGCCCTGAATAATGATCGGCTTTTATCCCGGCTCGTTCGATCCGGTCACGCGCGGGCATCTGGACCTGGTGCGGCGCGCTTTGGCGTTTTGCCCGCGTGTGGTGATCGGGGTCGGGCAGAATGGCGGCAAGAATTATTTATTCAGTCTCGAAGAGCGCAAGAACATGCTGGCCGCTGCCTTACAAGACTTTTTGACTGAGGACGAAAAAGCCCGCATCGCGGTACATGATTTTACCGGCCCAACTGTTGACCATGCTGCGCAGATAGGTGCAGGAATTCTGGTCAAGGGCCTGCGCAATGCTGCCGATTACGCGCATGAGGAACAGATGGTTCTGGTCAATCGCCGCCTGGCCCCCGCAATCGACACGGTGTTCCTCTTCACCGAAAACACCCTGCGCGATGTGTCCAGCAGCGTGGTCAAGGAAATGGCCCGCGCCGGCATTGCAGGCGCTAAATTCGAGCCGTATCTGACGCCCGAAGTGCGTGATGCTTTGCTGGCGCGGGTAGGGTGATGTCGTCGCTGATTTATCTTTTCGGCTATCCTGGCGTGGGGAAAAATACCATCGCGGCCGAGATTGAAAGGCAGAGCGATTTTATCGCCGTGCAAAATCATCTGCTCAGTAATGCCTTGCGCCAGGTGGCGGCGAAACAATTGCGTGAAAATTATGCGGCGATTGAACCGGTATTGAAACATCATACGATGAAAGCCTGGCTTAATTTCCTGGAATTTGTTGATGCGGCGGCGCCATCACAGAACTTGATCCTGACCAGCGTCTTGTATGAAAACGATCCAGCCCGAGTGGAATTTTATGAGTTCATCCGCAATTGGGCGAAAGGGCAAAACCGGGAATTTCTGCCTGTTGCCCTGCATTGCGATAGGGATGAATTAATGCGCCGCCTGCAATCACCGGGCCGCGTGGCGGGATTCAAATTGACGGATACGGGAACAGCGCAAAAGATCCTCCGCGAAAATCAACTTCTGCAACCCGAAAACGGATTTACACTGGATATTACGGAATTCAGCGCAAGCCAGGCTGCCGAAAGCATATTAGGCTTACTGCCGCTTGCTGAATAACATTAAATTGCGCTTTAAATCGGCTATTCAGAATTGTCGCTTATGGCGGTGAAAATGATACGCAGTTTATCGCGTAATTCTTCAAGCTTGTAAGGCTTGCTGAGATAGTCATCCATGCCCGAGGCGATGCAGCGTTCATGTTCACCGATAAGGGCATTGGCGGTGACGCAAATAATTTTCGAGGCGTGGCGGCCCGGCTTGCGCTCGTTTTCGCGGATCAGGCTTGTGGCCTGCAAACCGCTGATATCGGGCATCCGCATATCCATGATGATGACCGGGTAAAAGCACCGGTCCGCCTTTTCCACCGCTTCATAACCGCTGGTGGCGATATCAAAGGGATAGCCGAAAGTTTCAAGCAAGGTCGAAGCGACCAGCAGATTGGCCGGATCATCTTCGACTAAAAGGATATGATCCGGGCGCAACGCATAAAACATGTCTGGCGTGTTATCCTGTTTATGGGAGTCATAGGAATGGGAGGTGTGTTTTAAAGAAAGGGCCATGCTCACCTGGGTTTTTCAACGCGGTAGACATGATTATTAACAGAGAATTAACATTGTGGCCGTCCTCTAGCGAACACCACTGAGATTTAAATTGTTGAAATTCAAATTACGCTGGAAACGCTCATAATCATTGACGTAACATTCGCAGGCAATTTTCTCGAGGCCTTCGCGGTCGATGATGGTGATCTGCCCCGGGTTGTAGCGGATCAGGGCCGAACGCTGCAATTCGCCAGCCGTTTCGGTGACGCCGACGCGGCGCACGCCCAGCATGTTCGAAATATATTCCTGGGTCAGCGGCAGGGTTGTCGACTGGAACCGGTCGCTGGACATCAGCAGCCAGCGGGCCAGGCGCTGTTCGATGGAATGCAGGCGGTTACAGGCGGCGGTCTGGGCCCCCAGGTTCAAAAAGGAATTGGTATAATATAAAATCGCCTTGCGGATGCGCGGACTTTGTTCAAAACCCGCCTTGCAATGCTCGGTGCTGATTTTTGCGGCGCGGCCGGGCAGCTGCATGACCATGTTTTGTTCGGCGCGTTTTTCGCCCAGCATGGCGGAAACCGGCACCATCCCTTCAAAGCCGATCATGCCGACCTCGATACTGGCGCCGCCTTCCATGGTGGTCAGGACCGAGGCGACGCCCTGTTCGATGAAATAAAGCGCATCAATCGGCTGTCCAATATCGTAAAGCACGTGTTTTTGCTTCAGATCGACCAGTTTCAGGTAAGGCAGCAGCAGGCGCAAATCGTCAGGCGGCAAAGCCGCAAGGATGCGATTCGTGAAATGGATCTTTGATAAAGACATCTTTCCCCTGTCCATTGTCCGAGCGGGGGAGTAATAAGATGACACGCCAAGCTCGCTTATTATGCAGGGCGCCATTTGCCCTGTGCCGGGGAATGTACGCGCGGAAATCTGTTAAAACTGTCCTCTAGCGGACATTGACATTGATTAATGAATCAAAGCGCTTACGGTCGTTGCCGTAACATT
>JAQGJA010000127.1 GCA_028290805.1 Alphaproteobacteria bacterium | reverse complement strand
CAGCAGCATGCCATAACGGAAGCCGGTTTTTACGGCGCGGGTATGGGCGTGTTCGACCGAAGCCTCGCGGATGATGTCGCGGAACCAGAACCCTGCCATCAGGCACAGCAACAGGCCGAAAACCGTAGGCAGCAGGACCGAAGTCACCTGCACCCCGCCGATCGCATACGGATCGCGGTGGTGGAAATAGGTCACCGCCGCCACCGCCAAAGCCCCCGCCGAAAAGGCGCTGAGCAGCGGCCAGGGGGATGGCCGCACGATATGATACGGATGCGGCTGGCCGGTCGTGGTATACTGGATCGAGTCAGACATGGGTTGTTATCCTGGCTTCAAAAGAATGCGCCTATAAAACCTTGTATCGCATAAATGGTCAAGAGGAGGTTTATAGCCGAAGGTATTTCAAAAGAACGATCCCTTATTGATGCGGGGAAAGTGCAACCTTTTCAGACCGGCGCTTTATTTGAGGCTCTGTTTCACGATCCGGTTTGCTGAGCAGCATTTCGTAACCGGCGCGCATATATTTAAAAAGGTTTGGACAGGCTGTCCGAAGCGATCCTCCCACAAGCGTAATGGCCGTAAGACCGATATTTTCAGTCAGGGAAACTTTTTTGGCTTCCTGCCTTACTCTAAAACTCTCCTTGGCGACCTGCAGGAAATTTCTCTCGCCCAGACCGCCGCCTTCAAATCGGCACAAAGGCTGGGGCAGATAAACGGGATGCGAGGCGGTATCCAGATATTCATTCACGAATTTGTAATCGGCGGCCAGCTTGTAACTTTCATCGTATCGAAGGGGCCCGTTCCTGAAAAGCATGGCCTGATGCGAGGTCGGCATGCGTTTGCCGCTGTCTTCAAGAGGAAAAGCATGTACCAGCCGGTCCTTGTGGATATGATCTCCATAAATAAAATCGGCTTGATGTTCCCGATTGATCGCCGACAGGACAGAATGAAGGACCGTTTCATCCGGAAGAATATCTCCGGCATTCAGGAACCACAGGAATTTTCCGGTGGCTTTTTCAACCCCTTTATTCATCGCGTCATAAATGCCTTTATCAGGCTCACTGCAACTCCAGGCAATATAAGGCTGGAATTTATCCATCACACGGCCCGTGTCCTGTTTTGTGCTGCCATTGACGACCAGCCACTCGACTTTACCCAAGGCCTGTTGGTCCTGGGCAGCAAGGGTTTCCCCTGTATGCTGCAATCCTTTGGGATGATCTTTAACGATGGTAATGATCGAGATAAGGGGCTGGTCCATTATGGTATTTTATTACATTAAGAGACTTAATGCAAGCATAAAATTGCTAAGTACCCTGTTTACGGCGCGCGCGGACCGAACGCCTTATAGGCCTGGCCATAAGCCTTGGGGAAATGCCTCCGGGTCATGCGGAAGGCCAGTTCAAAGGCGGTCACGCCGATATTTTCCAGCAGGCTGATCCCGCCTTCGCGCTGGCGGATCTGGAAGCATTCGCGGGTCGATTGCATATATTTGATATCCGAGACGCCGCCGCCTTGGAAATGGGCGATCGGCTGGTCTAGATACAGGATATTCTTGCTTTTGCGGCCGAATTCAACGCCGAACTGCAGGTCAGCGGCGATTTTGTATTGTTCCTGGTAGCGCTGATCCCCCACCAAAGCACGGTTATACAAGGTGGCCTGATGCGAGGCCGGGATGCGATAGGTCTTTGCCGCACGGATCGGCGGGCGATAACCGTGTTTATTAGTACAGCCTGCATAAAGCAGGTCGGTTTCGGGATGACCTTCCAGTTCCTGGACCAGGACCGAGGCCGTTTGCGGCGTTTTCAGCACATCCCCGGCATTGACCGACCACAGATATTTGCCCTGCGCCAGGTCAATCGCCTTGTTCATGGCGTTGAATATCCCGGTATCGGCTTCGTTTACACCAATGGTGATGTAATCGCCCAACCCCTCCATAACCTGTTTGGTTTCAACCCTATCGCTGCCATTGATAACAATCCATTCCAGCCGCCTAAGGGCGGCTGGATCCTGGTCCATGATGCTTTGCGCCGTGGCAAGAAGGTCGCGAGGGCTGTCCTTCACAACGGTAATGATAGTAATAAGGGGCTGATTCATGACTGGAATAATATGTATAAGCGAGCCGTTATGCAAGAATTATTTAATCAGCCTGTCCAAAAACCCGTCAACGTTAAGCGGCGCATCCAGCGCGTTTTCCACCGTCATGCGGCCCGATTGCAAATTGGCGTATTGATAAATATTGCTTTGCAGCCATGCTGCCAGCGGATGGCCGATGCCGCCGCCCAAAGACAGGCGCAGTTCCGGCAATTCGGATTCGGCCTTTTGCATTAATGCCGCCGCATACATATGCCCCAGCGCATAAGCCGGGAAATAGCCGAAAGCGCCCTTGTACCAATGGATATCCTGGAGGCAGCCGCTGGCGTTGTCGGGCACCTCGACGCCCAGCCACTGGTCATACAGTTCGGCCCAGCGCCGCGGCACGGTGGCGACATCACGGCCCTCGATCAGCAATTCCTGTTCCAGTTGCATGCGGATGCCTATATGCAGCAGATAAGCGGCCGGATCCGCCCGAGAGCGTTCCGGCCCGCGCGTCGGCGCCCAGGCGACATCGTAAAGTTCCTGGGGCGCGATGTCTTTTTTGGCGATATCGCGGATGACCAAGGCGGTATGGCTGATGAATTCTGGCGTGCGGGCGGCATGGACCTGCCAGATAAACGCCATCGCCTCGCGCAAGGCAAAATCGCCTGGCGAGCCCACAGGTTGCGCCACGTAATTGCGCGGGCAATGCAAACGATGCATGGAATGGCCCATCTCGTGCACGGCCGAGGAAATCGTGGCCCAGATATTATTGGGCACGGGCTTCAGGCCGATGCGGCTGTCTTCGTCAGTCGCGATATGGAACGCCTTGGAACTGATATCCAGCCGCCCGCGCATGAAATCAAAACCTAAGCCATCCAGCAAAGCCTGGCAGATGCGCAATTGCTTGGCATCGGAAATGCGCGGCAGGTTGACCGGTTTCGATGGCTGGCGCGCCTTGACCCGGGGGGAAAGGCGGGTCATCGCCCAGACCATGATGTCTTCCAAACTGGCCGTGGTATAGCCGCGAACGAAATCGAAGAGGCAGACTTCGTAGGGCTGGATGCCCAGTTTATCCGCCAGTAATTTGATCTTCTTGCGTTCGGCCGCGATAATATCGGAAAAAACGGGCTGCATCAGGGCCCAGTTATTTTCCGCCTTGGCCCGTGCCCACAAGCTTCGGCCGGCAAAGGCGACGGCATTCAATTCCTGGGCCAGCGTGTCGGGGGTAGCGCGGTGGCGGACATAGTCGCGCCCGATCAGGCGCAGGTTTTCGCGGTCCCAAGGGTTCAAATCCTCATGCGCCGCCTCTTCCAGCAATTTTTCGACCGGCACCATTTTCAGCTGGGCCGAGATCGCCTGGTCCAAGGACCGCATCATGCGCGCGCGCTCCTCGGCAGCGCCAGGCGGCATCACGACGCGCGTATCCCATAACAGGACGGAACGGATCTTGGTCAAAGGGCGCGATTGCTGATACAACGCGACAAGCGATTGATAGGCGGACATTACTTTGTTATAGACGCCGCCTTGTTGTTTTCAAACCCGGTAATTGATTTGATTGCAATTATTATTGCACAGCTTACGCCAGAACCAGCGCCTGGTTGCCATAGCTGAAAATATTGCCCATTTCGTAATCTTCTCCGTCTTCCACCTCATAAGAAGCTTCTTCACGAACGAATTCGGCTTCATGATCATGGCTCATGCTGCTTGCCATCAGGATAAATTGGTCTAAAGGCACCAGCGCAGTGAAAGAGGCGTTACGGCTGCGAAATTCATTATAAATGACCGTCAGGGAATTCAGAGAATATCCCATGCCTTTCTTAACCACCTGGGCCAGAACCTGGCTTAGCGAAAGATCGCCTTGCTGTTCCAATTTTTCCACCTCATCATGATAGGCGAAATTGGTCTGCAGATTGATTTGGTAAACCCCGTCTTCGTCTACCATGCGGATCTGGCTGCGGTTAAAGGCAAAGCCGTTGGCGATAATATTCTGGTATTCTTCCATGCGGCGGAATTCTTCACCGGTCGGCACCAGCTTCGGCGTCAATGCATGACGGCGGGCACTGGCGTTGGGATAAATATTTTCATTATAAAAATTCGCCGATTCGATTTCGGTAAACGATGAATCCAGCAAAGGAATGCTTTCATCATTATCCGTATCGAAATACGTATCGGGCCAGATCCATTCGGATACTGCGCTTTTTTGTTCCTGAAACAAAATAAGCACTTGCGAAAGCGCCACCGTTTCGGGTGGCGCAGCAAGAGAAGCAAAACCCATCGGGGCCGGATCGGGGGCATCAATATAAGGGGTTTTAAAATCAGTCGGAAAATAAACATCTTCGGTCAGCGGCACACGTTTATAATATTTATAGGGGCCGATTGGTTTTTTTATATTCTTTTTTGTTATGCGCGCGGCAGAAATATTATCTGCAGGCGCATTATCTATCGCACCAATCGAATCATATGTTTCGCTGGACGAAAATACTCTATCATAATGATTGCCAATGCCGTTCTTCATGTTGCTAATAAAGCACACATCCAATATTTTTCCTATCTTTCTTTCTGCCCGCTTCTATTAGCCGCGCATAAATGGATTTTAAATAAGTAATTTAAAAATGTTGTGCTTCAATGATGTTATTAAATAAACATCTTCTCTGCGGCCCTCTTCTTACCTTCTGCGCCTCTACGGTTAAACTTGTCTGATCATTCCTGCAAATACCGCTTGCGCAGATGCTGCAGGAAAAACCGAGCATCGGGGTTTTCGCCGGTGGCGCGGGCAATAAGTTCGGGTGCATCAAAGGCCTGGCCGTGCCGGTGGATATTGTCGTTCAGCCAGCGGTTGAAGCGTTTGAATTTGCCCATGCCCAGATCGTCTTCAATATCGGGCATGTCGCGCTTCATCGCTGCATAAAGTTGCGCGGCATATAATGCACCTTGCGTATAGGTCGGGAAATAACCGAACAAGCCCCAGAACCAGTGGATATCCTGCATACAGCCCAGGCGGTGTTCTTTTACCTCCAGCCCGAGCAATTCCTTGAAGCCGTCATTCCAGACCTGCGGAATATCGGCCACCGTGATTTCACCAGAGAAAAGTTTTTTCTCCATCTCGTAACGCAACACGACATGCAGCGGATAGGTGGCCTCGTCCGCATCAACGCGGATAAAGCCCGGTTTGATTTGGCGCAAATTCCGTTTCATTTCCTCGGTCGAGGTGCGGATGGAAAATTCCGCATCCTGCTGCACCACCAGACCATGCAGATAATGAATAAAGCCATCGCTTAATCCAGCCTGTTTTTCCATGATCAAAGATTGCGACTCATGCAGGCTCATATCGCTTTCGCCGCCGATGGGCTGGCCTTCCCATTCAAGTGGCAGTTTTTTGGTATATAGCGCATGCCCGGTTTCATGCATCGCGCCATACAGGCTGGTAAAAGGCGTTTCTTTGCTGTAACGCGTGGTGATGCGCCCGTCTTCGCGCGACGAGCTGGAAAAAGGATGCGCTGCAACATCCAGCCTGCCGCTGGTAAAACGATAGCCCAGTTTCTGCACTAGTCGACGGGCGATTTTTTTCTGGGCGCCAACTGAAAGGCGGATCTTTTTATCATTGCCGCCTTCGCCGCGCTGCTTTTCTGTAATCTCCTGTACCAGTGGCGGCAGGTTTTCTTTCAGCATCGCAAATAGCGGATCGATTACCGCCTGGCTGTTGCCGCGCGCGCTGCCGTAAAGCTGGGCGTCGTAAATGGTGCGGTTTAAAATTTCCGCTTTGATCTGCGCCTGTTCCCGGATCAGGGAAAATAACTCCTGCAAGGCAGGCAAAACGGCCTGCCAGTCATTTTTCGGCTTGGCGTCTTTCCAGATCGTCACCGTTTTGTCCGTGGCTTCTTCCAAAGCATAAACCAGTTTCTCCGGTATATGCGAGGCCAGCAGATAATTTTCGCGGATCATGCCCAGATTGCGTTTGTCCATCTCCGGCAGATCCAGTTCTTCGGCCTGGGAAATCAATTCGGCGATGGCGGGCTCGGTGGCTTTTTCATGCATCAGGGCGCTTAAAGTTGCCATCGTCTCGCCGCGCTCGGCCGCAGCTTTTGGCGGCATCATCACTTCCATGTCCCAGCCCAGCACGCGCGCGCCATTGCCCAGATGGTGCAAGACCATCTGCCGTTCTTTTAACTGCTGATAGGCATCGCTCATCATCTTCTCCAAAGTCTCGGGTTTCAGGCTTAGATAGCCTATTGGCCGTAATTTTCAATTGCCCGGTCCAGCGCCTTGCTGTCGGTCGGGAAAAATGTATAGGACAAGGTGATATCGGTAACATCGTCCATTTCCCGGTCCGCCAGCATGGCAGGGTCCAGATAGAACATCACCGGAAAATGCGCCGTTTTGCCTGGGCCCAGTTCCTGTTTGGCGAAACAGAAACACTGCGTCTTGTGAAAATAAATCCCCGCTTTTTCCGGCACGACATTATAGACGGCGGTGCCGATCGTATCATTGGCGCTTAAATTGGTGCCCATGAAACTGACCAAAGCCTGCTGGCCGACATGCACATCCATCTTGCGCGTCTCGGGCCGGAATTCCCAGGGCAGGCCGCTATCGACCCGCGCATCGAACGAGATGGTCACCTGGCGCTTGTCTATTTTATCAGGTGCTTTACCGCCCACCTGCACCGTGCCGTCAAATCCCGTCACGCGGCAAAAGACGCGGTATAACGGGACCGAAGCAAAACTGAGCGCGATCATACCAAGCACAATGGCTGCAATAAAGGCGGCAGATTTGTTGTTTTTGTTTTTTAAATTATTCAATGTCTGTCATCCTGAACGAAGTGAAGGATCTCAGAAGCCCAGTTCAATGGATAAATCACTCCAGTGCGGATTAACCGCCGTGATCAAATCTATCTTTCTCTGCCGCTTCCAGCCTTTCAACTGCTTTTCCCGCAAGATAGCGCTTTCCACATTTTCTGTCTGCTCGAAATAAACGAGGATATTGGCGTTGTACCTTGTTGTGAACTCAGATGCAGTTTTATTCTTATGCTGATACAGCCGCTGCTGAAGGTTTCCCGGAACGCCAATATATAAAACCCTTTTTGACTGGTTGGTCAGGATATAGACACAGTATGATTTTTCCATTCGCTACCTCTGAGATCCTTCGTCGTTCCTCCTCAGGATGACAGGAGAGCTTATTGCTGCGTCGTGATTTTCACGATGGTGACGAAGAACAGCAGGACGATGACCGCCAGTAAAATCAATAACGTCGCCATGTTGCGTTGTTTTTTGGGATCCATCTTACTGCACCAATCTGTCGATAATAACGAGCGCGAAAATCGCGAATAAATAAAGGATGGAATAGGCGAACATCTGGCGGCTTGCCCGGTCCGTTTTAAGGCGCATCACCTGGACCGCGCTTAAGGTGAACA
>JAQGJA010000079.1 GCA_028290805.1 Alphaproteobacteria bacterium | reverse complement strand
GGGGACGTATTCGTTTCCCGAAGCCAGAAGCGCCATCAGCAGATGCAGGTTGCCGCCAAATAATATTCCCTGGGTCTCGCCAGACTTGATGATTTCGGTTGGATAATCATCCGGCCATTGCGGCGCTTCCCAATTCCCCTGCATAAGTTCCAGGGTTTTTATGACGCTGATTTGCGGTCGCTTGAAATGAAAGCCACCGGCCGTGATGGTGTGAAATGTGACAAGGCCCGTCCTTGCATTGATCGCTGAAAGCAATGTGGTAA
Organism: Alphaproteobacteria bacterium; assembly: GCA_028290805.1. Classification (GTDB taxonomy): domain Bacteria; phylum Pseudomonadota; class Alphaproteobacteria; order Micavibrionales; family SZUA-601; genus JAQGJA01. The sequence continues at coordinate 3,237 of JAQGJA010000079.1, read as the reverse complement.
CATCGCTGAATCCCATCAATATCTTGGGATTGGCCTGGATAAGATCATAATCGATTTTGTCCAGCATGTGCAATGCCCGCGCCCCTCCGCGCCCGGAAATTACCGCATCGATTGATTTATCCGCAAACAGGTCATGCAAGGCCGCCACTTTTTCCAAAGTCGTTCCGGCAGAGCCCTTGTCGTCAATATAAGTCTGCGGATGGATAACAACATTAAACCCGGTCCGGCGCAATTGTTCCGCGGAGGCATTGATTTCACCGGCATCCACCCGGCTGCTGGAGCCGAAAATGCCGATCGTATCCCCGGGCTTTAGTTTTTTGGGTTTTATGATCCCCATTTAACTTCGGCGCCGCCTTGTGGTTTGTTGAATTTCGCCGCCGCAGAACCGCCGCGCAATACGCATTCGACGCATTGGAATTTCATCCCGTCCGTGCGCATCCAGCCCGAACTGCCCGCCGATAAGACCATCTCGCCATCGGGGACGGAAAAGATGCCGCGTCCGACCAAAGCATGGTTGGTAACGCCGTTAATGGTAACCGGCACTTTCTGGCCGTCCAGTTTTTCCAGCAGCGTAGCATCGATCGAGGTTTTCAGATTGCCGTAGCCATCGGTATAGCAAATGATATTTTCCGGCATGTCGGGGATGTCCCCGGCAATATCGGCGCCCAATTGCGAAAAATCGCCATGCGCGACCAGGCCGAATGCGTCGGGAAACACATCGCGCGAACGGAATTGCGAGCCTTCGGCGCTGCAATTGATCAAACGGATCATCTGGGCGTGCTCTTTTAAAAATGCCAGGGAATAACCGCTGTTTACGGCGACGATCTGCACGCCGTTTTTCAGTTTGACAAAGGCCAGGCCCTCACCGGCATTATTGCCGCGTGCGGCCAGGTCATCCTTGCGCGGGGCGGTGTTCACATAGAAAAACTGGCGGTTGCCCATGCGGTGGTTAATGGCCAGCTGGGCCAGCTTGAACCCGGTGGCGATGGTGTCGAAAGCCGGAACGCTGGAGGCTTCCATATGGGCGATCTTGTCGCGCAGGGCGTAGCGCAAGGCCTGGCGCACTTCGGCAAAGGCCATGTCGTCGGCATGGCCGTAATCGGCGATGATATGCACAAAAATCGGCAGCTGGTCGGTCATTTAATTTCCCTGAAAGGCAATGAAGGCTGATTCCTAGCATGGATTCTTTTCTTGTGCCAGCGGGGATTATGGGCAATAATACGGGCATGAAAAACCCCGTTCTTCTTACCGGCGGCGCAGGCTATATCGGCAGCCATATCGCCCATCTTCTGCATGATGCGGGTTACCCCGTGGTTGTAGTGGACAAGCTGGGCAACAGCCGTGCCGATCTTTTGCCCCCCGGCATCCCGTTTTACCAGCGCAATGTGCTGGACACGGCCGGGCTGATCAAAATCATGGACGCGCACGGCGTCACAAATGTCATTCACCTTGCCGCCTATCTCAGCGTCGAGGAATCGGTGGCCCAGCCGCTGAAATATTACCGCAATAATGTGGACGGCACGCGCTCCCTGCTCGAGGCCTGCCTGGAGACGGGGATCAACAAGCTGATTTTTTCCTCGACGGCGGCCGCTTATCGTTCCTCGGAAAAACCGCTTCAGGAAACCGATGCGCTCGAGCCCGGCTCCCCCTATGGGCACAGCAAATTAATGGCCGAACAACTGATCCGCGATACGGTGGCGGCCTCGCCGCTTAAAGCCGTTATCCTGCGTTACTTTAATGTCGCCGGGGCAGATCCGCAGGGCCGCACGGGCCAGCAGGGGATCCAGGCCACGCACCTGATTTCCCGCGCCTGTCAGGCCGCTGCCGGTGACCGCGACAAGATGACGATTAACGGCACCGATTACGACACGCCGGACGGCACTTGTATGCGCGATTACATCCATGTCAGCGATCTTGCGCATGCGCATCGCGTGGTGCTGGAACAGGATTTCATCGCCCCCGTCAAAACTTTCAACTGCGGCTATGGCAGCGGGTTCAGCGTGGCCCAGGTGGTAAGCCGTGTCAAAGCGGTAACCGGCGTTGATTTTCCCGTTGACATCGCGCCGCGCCGTGCCGGTGACCTGGCCCAGACCGTGGCCGATACCCACGCTTTGCTGGGCGAAACATCCTGGCGGCCGAAATATGACGATCTGGATACGATGATCAAAACGGCCTGGGAATGGTATCAGCGCGAGCGGGCATTGGTGAAGGAAGAAACTGCTTCCGCACCACTCCCTGTAAAAGCCGCGGCGCAATAAAGCGCGAAGGGTTTTAAACCCGGCCGAAGTTTTGTATAGTTCCTGAAATACCCAAAAGGATTTCCATGCGCCGTTTTATTTTCTGCTCTTTATGCCTTGTCGTCCTGGCCGGTTTTTCGCCCGTTTATGCCCAAGACAAAGCCCGGGACAACCCGCCCGTCACAGGCGAAGCCATCAAGGACAGCGCCGAAAAAATCGTCGACAATACAGCCGAAAAAGCCGGAGAAATCGGCGATGATGTCCAGGCATCCACCTCTTCCCTGGTCGAGGATCTGAAAAAAGCGCGCGACATCATCATGGGCAGCGCGGGCGACAACGCCTTTGCGCGCGGCCTGATCATCGCCCTTTTCCAGCCGATGTTTCTGGCGGCGATGTTTTCCCTGGGGCTTTGGGCCGGACAGATGAGCGAGCGTTTCAAGCATGTCTGGGCCCTGCCCGTCGTCGCCTTTACCGCCATTTTCATTGGCGCCTTTATCACCGCCTATCACAGCGAATGGAAGCCGGAATTCGGCGGCGAAGGCCATTCCAAAATTCTTTCCTCCCTGCAATCGACCGAAGTTGTTACCGTATTGGTCGGCTTGCTGGTCGGCGGCGCTGTGGCGGCACGGTTGATATTGCCGCCCGTTCTGGCATTGCTAGGCGCGATTGCCGCAGGGCTGATCCTGGGATTCAGCCAGACAACGGAACTGGGAGAGCATCATAATTCCCTTCTCCCCTTCTGGGCCGGTTTCGGCCTGACTGGGCTGCTGGTCAATATTTTCGGCCTGGGGTTTGAGACATTTTTGGGCTCGATCAACCTGGCCATGGTCACGCGCTGGATCGGGCTGGCGACCGTGGCGCTGAGCTTCTTCTTTGGGATGAAGATTTTTTAGTGTCCCGTCATTCTTGATGTTATGTATCCAAGCGAATCTTAACTTATCTGTTCTAGGGTTGTCTCTGTAACAACCCCATGAGTCCGCTATGCCCTCCGCGTTTTTTT
>JAQGJA010000067.1 GCA_028290805.1 Alphaproteobacteria bacterium | reverse complement strand
AAAAAGGGTGAGAAGCTTGAGGACGAGAATGCTGCCCTTCATGCGGCAGATGAGCTTCGGCATCTTATCGGCTTGGAATTTTTAAACAATAGTGAATTGCGCAGTGCCGAAACGGGCAATGCGGCCTCAATTGTTTCCGCTTTTGGCCCGGTGCGCCAGGCTTTGTTCAACCTGCAGCGCAATTTCGCCCTGGAACCGCCTGGTGGTGCAGCCGGGGCCATTCTGGACGGGCGCGATATCGGAACGGTGATCTGTCCCGATGCGGATATCAAATTCTTTGTCACCGCCCGGGCTGAGATTCGCGCCCAGCGCCGTGCCCGCGAATTATATGGCGAGGCTTGGGAAGAATATTATGAAGACATGTTGCAAAAAACCAACGAACGCGACAAACGTGATTCCGAGCGCGCTACCGCCCCGTTAAAAGCGGCCAAGGATGCGATTTTATTAGATACTTCCGCACTTGGCCCCGATGAAACGCTGGCTGTGGCACTGGACCAGATCAGGAAAAACCGGCCAATTGCGCCGGGCTGATACGCGTATTTATTAATAAGCCTGCATGTTATTTATTTACCATTGCAATGTTTTACAGTAAACCAGTCACTTGCCGAAATCAGACCGGGCCAGCCCTGACTGGCCGAATGGCCTCACTTTACTGTTTAAGAGACAATGTCCGAACTTTTCGTTCTTCTAATCTTCACGCTCATCAACGCTTTTTTCGCCATGTCAGAGATTGCCATCGTGCAGTCCAGCAAACCGCTGCTGCGCCAGATGGCCAAGAACGGCAGCAAGCGCGCCGAAATCGCCCTTGAACTGGCGGAAAATACCGGACGCGCTTTGTCCACCGTCCAGGTCGGCATCACTTTGGTCGGCATTCTGGCAGGTGCTTATGGTGGCGCCACCATCGCCGAAAAAATCACCCCCATCCTGGCCAGTCTGCCGCTTATCGGCCAATGGGCGGAACAGATTGCGTTATTCGTCGTCGTCGTGCTGATCACCTATTTGTCCGTCGTCATCGGCGAATTGGTGCCAAAGCAATATGCCCTGGCCCACCCGGAACGCATGGCGCTGATCTCTGCTTATCCGATGACTCTGGCCTCGAAAATCGGCGGGCCGATTGTTTGGATCTTCAATAAATCAGCCAAACTTATCCTGGCTGTTTTCGGCGTGACCCATACGGATAAAGGCAGCGTCACCCATGACGAGGTCCAGGCCGTTTTATCCGAAGGCGCTGAAAGCGGCGCGATTGATCCTGCTGAATACCAGATGCTGCGCCGGATTATTGCCTTGGACGACCGCGAGGTTAAAACCATCATGACCCCGCGTATGGATGTCATGACCATCGACGTTACCGACGACCTGGCCACCATCCGCCGCAAGATCAATGAATCGGGCCATTCCCGTTTCCCGGTTGTCGAAAACTCGCTGGATAACGTCAAGGGCCTGGTTGTGGCGCGTGAATTGCTGGAAGCGGCCCTGAACAATGCCGAGGAATTCAACGTTCTTAACGTCATGAAAGAGGTCCAGGATTTATCGGACAATACCCCGTGCCACAAGGTGCTGGAATTGTTCAAGAATGACCCAATCAATTTCGCCATGGTCATTGATGAATATGGCACCGTCGAAGGGATCGTCACCGCATCCGACATCCTGGAAGCCATCGTGGGTTCTGTTGCCTCCAACTATGAAGATAATCAACATAATATCGTCCAGCGCGACGATGGCAGCTGGCTGGTCGACGGCATGACCGTAACCGACGAGATTGTTCTGACCCTTGGCATCGAAGGGCTGGACCATGAGGATATTTATACGACCCTGTCCGGTTATGTACTGCATGAAATGGGCAAAACCCCGGAAGTGGGCGAATCTTTCGAGGCCTTGGGCCATAAATTCGAAATCATGGATCTGGATGGCAAGCGCATTGACAAGGTACTGATTACAAAAATCGAACCCGAAACGGCTGAATCCCCTGCTGCAACCGCAGCCACCGAGGAAACCACACAAGAGTAATCTCTTCTAAAAAAAATCGATAAATTTATTGACCTTTTACGTTAAATTTCGTAAGTTCCCACTTCGATTTGATGCCAGTCAAATCAATTGCAGCCTTTCGCAGATGGTCCTTGGACCCGTCAGGTTTGCAGTATTTTCCTTTGAAAGGATATTTTACCTATATGGCACAAGCACTTGCAGCTGAATTTCCAGCTGATTTCATGAATGAGGACTTCGCATCCCTGCTGGATGAAAGCCTTAAAATTAACAATCCCCTCCAGGGATCCGTCCTAAAAGGCCGCGTCATCGGCCTGGAAAACGATTTCGTCGTCATCGATGTCGGCCTGAAATCCGAAGGCCGCGTTTCCAAGCGTGAATTCATCACGCCCGGTAAGGAACTTGAACTCAAAGTCGGCGACAGCGTCGATGTTTTCCTCGAGCGCCTGGAAGACCGCGAAGGCATGGTCGTCCTGTCCCGCGAAAAAGCCCGCCGTGAAGAATCATGGCTGGACCTGGACCGCGCCTTCCAGAAACAGGAACGCGTCAACGGCATTATCTATAGCCGCGTCAAAGGCGGTTTCACTGTCGATCTTGGTGGCGCCACGGCGTTCCTGCCGGGTTCCCAGGTGGATATCCGCCCTGTGAAAGATGTCGGGCCCTTAATGGGCACGCCGCAACCTTTCATGATCCTGAAAATGGACCGCGCCCGCGGCAACATCGTTGTTTCGCGCCGTGCCGTTCTTGAGGAATCCCGCGCCGAAGCCCGTTCAGACCTGATCAAAGGCCTGAAAGAAGGCCAGATCCACGAAGGCGTCGTTAAGAACATCACCGATTACGGTGCCTTTATCGATCTCGGCGGCGTTGACGGTTTGCTCCATGTCACCGATATTTCATGGCAGCGCATCAACCACCCATCCGAAGCCCTGCAGATTGGCCAGGCGGTTACCGTACAGGTCGTCCGCTTCAACCAGGAAACAGGCCGTATTTCTTTGGGCATGAAACAACTCGAAGCCGATCCGTGGCAAGGCCTGGTCGAACGCTTCCCTGTTGGTCTGAAAACCAAAGGCCGCGTAACGAACATCACCGATTACGGTGCTTTCGTTGAAATCGAGCCGGGCATCGAAGGCCTGGTCCACGTCTCGGAAATGTCCTGGACCAAGAAAAACGTCCATCCGGGCAAGATCGTCTCGACTTCCCAGGAAGTGGATGTTCAGGTTCTGGATATCGACATGGAAAAACGCCGTGTGTCTTTAGGCATCAAACAATGCCAGGAAAACCCGTGGAATGATTTCGCCGCCAAATTCAAAGAAGGCGATGTCGTCACCGGTGAAGCCAAGAACACGACTGAATTCGGTCTGTTTGTCGGTCTCGACGGCGATCTGGACGGCATGGTTCACCTGTCTGACCTGTCATGGGACAAACCGGGCGAAGAAGCCATCAAGGAGATCAACAAAGGCGACAAGATCCAGGTTAAAATCCTTGAGATTGATATTGAAAAAGAGCGTATCGCTTTGGGTATCAAACAGCTCAGCGAAAATCCTGGTGCCGGCCTGTTCGACGATATCAAAAAAGGTGAAACGGTTACCTGTGTGGTATCCAAAGTCACCGATGGCGGAATCGAAGTCACGGTCAAAGACAATCTCGAAGGCTTCATCAAAAAAGCCGAACTGTCCCGCGACCGCGCCGAACAACGCCCCGACCGCTTTGCCATTGGCGAAAAAGTCGACGCCCAGATCACTAATGTCAACAAAGGCGCCAAGAAATTGGAACTTTCGATCAAAGCACGTGAACTGGCGGAGGACAAAGCCGCCATTGCCGAATACGGCTCGTCCGATTCAGGCGCATCCTTAGGCGACATTCTTGGCGCGGCCCTTGAAGCCAGCAAAAAGAAAAAATAATGAAAACTTTTAAGGGCCGGTTCTACTTGACCGGCCCTTAAGCCACTCTATCTATAAGGTTAATCCAAAAAAGTGTACGAAGGAAACATGGAGCAATGACAAAATCAGAGCTAGTTCAATCAATAGCCGAAAAAAACCCCCACCTCCTGCATCGTGACGTTGAAAAAATCGTCACCACGATTTTCGAAGAAGTCGCCAATGCCCTGTCCCGCGGTCATCGCGTCGAATTGCGCGGTTTTGGTGTCTTCGGTGTCAAGAAACGCAACCCCCGCCAAGGCCGCAACCCACGCACCGGCGACAGCGTCAGCGTCGACGCCAAAGCCGTGCCGTTCTTCAAGATCGGCAAAACTCTGCATATGCTGCTGAACGGCGAAGAACTGGCCCCGGCCAAGCCGCGCGGGCGGAAAAAAGCCGAAGCGGCTTAAAAACTCTCTAACATTCGTCTATCAAGCCCTCTTTTCCAGAGGGCTTTTTTTTTGCTTTATGCCTGTTTAACCATTTGCTTTTATCGTGATCTCTTCCTCTATAAGGAAATGATGATGACTGTTTTATGGAC
>JAQGJA010000039.1 GCA_028290805.1 Alphaproteobacteria bacterium | reverse complement strand
AGCCGCATTGATGGCCCAGGCCGCCTATAAAATCATTTACCCTGAGAAAAAACTGCGCTTTGAATACACGACCAGCAGCAGTAATATCCACAAGAAACTGGGCGTGAAGGATTAAAGCATGACTATTACGATCCGCCCTGCCACGCCAAAGGATATCCCTTTTATTCTGACGGGCAACAATGTCATCGACCAGTCAAGCGCCCTGCAATCGCAGCGCGGCCTTGGCGCGAATAATATCCACGAGGATATTTTTTCGGAAAGGCCAAAAGCCTATATCGACATTGCCACGCTGATAAATGATGCGGGGGAAGAGGAACAGGCCGCTTTTCTTATTTATTCCTTTTTTTATCTTGCCAGTGAAGGAAGCGCGATCTGGGTATCAAAATTTTATATCGATCCTTTTTGCCGCAAGATGAACATCGGCCTGCAGATGCGCGATTATTTGTTCCGGCGTTACCCGGACTGTCCTTCCATTTTTGGCTGCGTCGGCGTTAAAAACAGAATCGCCCGCGTCTTTTTTGCCGCAATCGGCGCTCAGCGTTATGACGATTTTCCATTATACGGCGTGAAAAGAAATTAGCCCATCCGGGTGTCGTTTTTGTAATTGTAAATACAGGAGAAGAGATGAGCTTTACCATACGGCCCGCCACAGAAGGCGATATACCCTTTATCCGGAAAAATTATACCGATCTGGTACAGGACGAGCCGTCCGTGAGTGAGGCGCCGTCCCCTCTGGATATCCGGGAAAAAGTGCTGTCGTCACAGCCGCAGGAATTTATCAATGTCATGCGTTCAGGCACGGATGAAATCGGCTTTATTCATTACCGTCTGGAATTGGAAAGCGATAGCAAAGAGGAAAACGTTTATATCCAGGCGCTGTATATCGACAGCCTGGCGCCGCGCATGGGCCTGACCAGTATTGGCCGCACTGTATTGAATTATCTTTTCGTGCAGCATCGTGGCATCGCAGGGGCTTTCGTCAGCACGATGCATGCCAATAAAGCCCTGCAATCGGTAACATCGCGCCATAACGTGGATTTCCGCTATAACGCCTATAGCCAGCAATCGGGCGGCAATGCCGATAATCCGATGGTTCTGACCGTGCGTTCGGCAACGCCTGCGGATATTCCATTTATCATCAAGGGAAACCAGGTCATCGACCAGAAAAGTGGCGAGATTCCACCCAACCCGCTCAACGAAGCGCGGCTGAACCGCGATGTCTTTCACCCGACCCATCCGCGCGCTTTTATCCTGATCGCCGATGTCGATGACCAGCCGGTCGGGTTTATCATTTATTCCTTCTGCTATTTTTCGAGCAAAGGGGAAGGGCTGTGGCTCAGCAATTTTTACATCGATCCGTTCTGCCGGAAAAGCGGCGTCGGCAAGGCCATGGCCAATCATATGAAGAGCCTGCATCCCGAAGCATCCAGCGTTTTCGGTGCAGTGGCCTGCGTCAACAATGTGGCACGGCATTTCTTTCGCAGCCTGGGCGGCAAGGCCTATACGGATTACTTTATTTACGGCATGGAAAATGACTGGGGCAAAGTCTGGGGCAAGGTCGAGTAATGAGCGAAAAAGACCTGCAGATCAAAGTCATCGACCAGGTCGGCGGCACCCATGAATTGCCTGCTTTGTCGGGCTGGCGCGTGATGGAGATCATCCGCGACCATGATTTGCCGATCCGGGCGGAATGCGGCGGCTCGGGGGCCTGTGCCACGTGTCATGTCTATGTCGATGCCCAGTTTGTTTCAAAACTGGTCCCCCCCGATGAGGACGAGCAATATATGCTGGACAGCGTCGAAGGCTTTGATGCCACGCGCTCGCGCCTGTCGTGCCAGATATTGATGCGCGACGACCTGGACGGGCTGGTGGTGACGTTGGCCCCGGGCAGCGAACCTTCTTAAAGAAAATCAGTGCCGCACTTCCAAAGCGGGCAGGCGGATATCGCCTGGGAAAAGCACGCCGACATTGCTGATGCGGACGGAATGCAGGCGGCCCTCCAGTTCGCGGCTCCAAAAGCCCAAGAATTTGTTCAGATGCGGAAATTGTGGGGCGACGTCGTAATCCTGCCAGATAAATTGCTGCAGCAGATCGGGATAATCGGGGAAATAATACAAGATTTCCGCCGTCGTCAGCACCCGGTCATGAAGCTGCAGCCAAAGATTCGCCATAAGGGGATTGTAACACGGAAATGTTAAATTCTGGTTTCACCAATGGCCAGGCCGATAATCAGCCCCAGCAAGGCGATGCCCCAGTTCATCAGGCCGTAACGCGTCCGCAGTTTCTTGTCGTTCAGATATTTTTCGCGCGGCACCTCGCGCAGCAGATAGGCGTTGGCGAGCATCCCCGCCAAAAAACCAATAATAAAACCGGAAAGTCCATATATCCACATAGGGGCGATTATAGCAGCATTGTCTTTCCGCTCAAGGCGGTTATGATTCCAAAAAACGTCCAAAAAAACGTAAAGGGAACCCATGTCGACACTGCATCTTATCCTGCTGGGGATCATCCAGGGGATCACCGAATTCCTGCCCGTCAGCTCCAGCGCGCATCTTATCCTGCTGCCTAAAATCATGGGCGAGGCTGATCAGGGTCTGCTGATCGATGTCGGGGCGCATGCGGGCACCCTGGCCGCCGTCATCCTGGTTTTCTGGCGCGAAACCTGGCAGTTGATGCAAGGGTCGTGGGACGTCCTGCGCCGGCGCGATACCGGCAATGCGCGCCTGACCTTGTATCTGGCGCTGGCGACAATTCCGGGAGTGGCCGCCGGGGTGGCGCTGATCTCCTTTGAAGAAACGCTGACCCGCCATATCGAACTGATTATTATTTCCAATATTATCTGGGGCGTGGCTTTATGGTGGTTCGACAAGACGGGGGCCCAGGATAAAACCATTGCCCAGGACCTGACCTGGAAACGCGCCTTGTTCGTCGGCTCGGCCCAGATGATCGCCCTGATCCCCGGCACCAGCCGCAGCGGCATCACCATGACGGCCGGGCGTTACCTGGGGTTTTCCCGGATCGAGGCTGCGCGTCTGTCTTTATTATTGTCGATCCCGATAACGGCGGGCGCGGTTCTGGCCGTGCTGGTCAAGCTGGTGCATAACCACCCGGCCCCGGAAGAATACCGCCAATTCGCCATCGTGGCGGGATTGTCGTTTATCACCGCCCTGTTCGCCGTGGTCGGCCTGCTCAAATGGCTGAAGCGCTTCAACTTCACGCCATTCGTGGTCTACCGCCTGGGCCTGGCGGCGGTGTTGATTGTTTGGTTGTATTTTTAGTTTGTTCTAGGTACGGGAAGAACCATTGTGTTATTTAATCGCTTTGACCGATCGTTTTCATAGTTTGTACTGTAATTTGCCCTAAACTGGGTGATGGTGGGCCGGGATAAAATAGCATTCGTATTATACAGAAGTTCATCGGCCGCGCGCTGGCGATCGGCAGCTGCGACAGTACTGCCCAGATCAACCGCCCCTATGCCGCGAAAGGTAACCGTATCTGCTTCATATGAAATATTTTGCGCTGTGGCAGTCCCGCTTCCCT
>JAQGJA010000023.1 GCA_028290805.1 Alphaproteobacteria bacterium | reverse complement strand
GCGGAAACGGTTTTCCTCGCGGTACAATGTATCCTTGATCAAGGCTTCTGCACGGTTCAGTTCGGGATAGGCCTGGCCCATTTGCTGGACCAGCACCGGCACCAGTTTTTCTATCAGCGGATCTTTTGCCCCCAGCAAATGCGCATGGCGCATCGCCCGGCGCATGATGCGGCGAAGGACATAGCCGCGCCCCTCATTACTGGGCAAAACGCCGTCTGCAATCAGGAAAGAAGATGCGCGCAAATGATCGGCAATGATGCGCTGGGAAACCAGGTTCTCTCCTTCCGGTTTCGTATGGGTCAGTTCCTGGATATTGCCAATGATGGCCTGGAACAGGTCGATGTCGTAATTATTTTCCTTGCCCTGGAGGATCGACGCCATGCGTTCCAGGCCCATGCCGGTATCAATGCATTTTTTTGGCAGAGGAATGCGCGTTTCTTTATCCACCTGTTCGTATTGCATGAAAACAAGATTCCAGAATTCCAGGAAACGGTCGCCATCTTCATCAGGCGAGCCGGGCGGGCCGCCGAAAATATGTTCGCCGCGGTCGATGAAAATTTCCGAGGACGGGCCGCAGGGGCCGGTATCGCCCATGGACCAGAAATTATCATTGGTGGAGATGCGGATGATCTTATGATCGGAAAACCCGGCAATTTTTTTCCACAAGGCAACGGCTTCTTCGTCGGTATGATACACCGTGACAAGCAGCTTGTCTTTCGGCAGGCTGAATTCCTGGGTGATGATATCCCAGGCGAATTTGATTGCCTCTTCCTTGAAATAATCGCCAAAGGAAAAATTGCCCATCATTTCAAAAAACGTATGGTGCCGCGCCGTATAGCCGACATTCTCAAGATCGTTATGCTTGCCGCCCGCACGCACGGATTTTTGCGCTGAAGTGGCGCGGGTATAGGAACGCTCTTCCTTGCCCGTGAATACATCCTTGAACGGCACCATTCCCGAATTGACGAACATCAAAGTCGGGTCGTTCTGCGGCACCAACGGCGCGGATGGCACAATGCTATGCCCCTGCGCCGCGTAATAGCCAAGGAAAGTATTGCGAATATCTGAAAGCGTTTTCATAGAGGACCTGTAATTTAAGCTTCTTTCGTTTTACCGCGTAAACAGGCAATTGTCACGCCTGTAAGAATTGCTATGCTGGCGGCATGATCCAGTTCGAAAAAGTCGCCCTGCGCTATGAGACCGGTCCGGAAATCCTGCATGATTTGAATTTCACGCTGGAGCCGGGATCTTTTCATTTCCTGACCGGGCCGAGCGGTGCCGGAAAATCGACCATGCTGAAGCTGCTTTATCTTGGGCTGCGGCCGACGGGCGGCAAGATTATGATGTTCGGCCAGGATCTGCACGGGCTGACGCGCGAAACGATCTTGCCTTTGCGCCGCCAGATCGGCGTCGTCTTCCAGGATTTCCGTTTGCTGGACCATCTGAGCGTATTCGACAATGTCGCTTTGCCATTGCGCATTGTCGGACGCGAGGAAAAAGAACTGAAAAGCAATGTCAATGAATTGCTGAAATGGGTGGGGCTTGGTGACCATGTCAAATCCCGGCCGCCCACATTGTCGGGCGGGCAAAAACAGCGCGTCGCCATCGCCCGCGCCATTATCAGCCGCCCGCGTTTATTGCTGGCCGACGAACCGACCGGGAACCTGGACGACGCCATCGGCATGCGTTTGCTGCATCTGTTCGACGAGTTGAACCGCATGGGCACGACCATCGTGGTGGCCACCCATAATGAAGGGCTGGTCCAGGAATTTGGCCATCCGCAACTGCATTTGGGCCAAGGCAGCGTCTCGGTCATTGCCGGAAGCAAGAAAGCGGCCTGATGACCAAAGCAAAGAATAACAAGAAACGCGCACCAAAGCGCTATGACCTGCCATTGCATCGCGGCAGCGGCGGGCATCTGGTCTCGTGGACGATTGGCGTGATGAGTTACCTGACCGTGCTGGTCATGGTACTGGTTTTCGCCCTGACTTCGGCCCAAAGCGTCTGGCAGGCGGGATTGTCGGGCCGGATGACGATCGAGATCCCTTATAATAAGAGCAATATGGTTTCGGCGGATAAGCAAAACGACCTTGTGCGCGAGCTTAATAAATTAAGCGGCGTTTCGGCGCGTATCTTAAGCCTGGAGGATATCGGCGCTTTGGTCGGCCCCTGGCTGGGCACCGGCGCGGCTTTGGCCGAACTGCCTTTGCCCGTGATGATCGACATCACCCGGGCCGATAACAACCGGGCGGCCACACCCGCTTTGATAGGGGAAACGGCGAAAAAAACCATTCCCACCGCAGTACTTGACACGCATGAGGAATGGCTGGCAGATTTGATGCAACTGGCAAAGGCGTGTCGCATGGTTTTGATTGCCATCTCGTTGATTTTGGGTTTTACCGCAGCATTGACCGTAGCGGCCACATCACGCACCCGCCTTGCACTCCATAAAGAAGAAGTCGATCTTTTACACTTAATCGGTGCCACCGACTCCTATATCGCTACTCAGTTTCAACGCCAGGCCTTTCGCCTGGCCATCGAGGGTGCGGCGGGCGGATTATTCGCAGCGCTGCTGACCATGGCCGGGATCGGCATGGCCAAACAAGGGCTGGGCGACACCTTATTGCCCGGCATCCATTTGTCGCCCCTGCAATGGCTCTGGCTGGTGCTGACACCTCTGATTGCTGGCGTCATCGCCATGGTGGCCAGCCGTTTTACCGTGCTCTATGCCTTGCGCAAGGTGCCGTAACCGGCCTTTCTTCCCTTAACTAGAATAACATCCGTTATATCCCGCCTTTTGGCACGGGGTTTGCATTACGTCTTTCAGGACACATCCACCCCCTGAAATTCGCGCAACCCCGGAAGTACCAAAATGCCAGATATCCGCCTCAACACAATCGCCGCCGACGTCAAAGCCCGCCCTGTCATGGATACCGCTTCCACGGATATTTCCAGCACCCAGTTCATGGATGCCATCATGGCCAGCATGACCTCGTTCGACCCGGCCGAGCCTGATGTCAGCAGAACGGCCGCGGCAAGAAGCGACCTTCGCAGCGAAGATGCACGCAGCGTGCCAGAAGCAAGACCGGCCAAAGCGGCGGAAAAAGTGGAAAAAAATGCCGCAACGGAAATCGTGCGCCAGAAGAACGAAATTAAAACCAAGATCAAGGAACGCCTGAAAGAACTGGCTTCCCAGGATACAACCCCGGTCAAGGACACCAAAGCCCTTAAAGCGTTGCAAAAAGTCGCCAAATTCCTGGTCAAGGCCAGCGAGGAAGGCACGCTGAAACTGCCGCCCGAAATGGTCCAGAAATTAAAGGAATTCGTGGCCAAAGGCGACGACCTCAAAGCTTTTGACATTGCCTCGTTCATGCAGGATTTCATGGACGTGTTCCGCGGGATCACGATCGCCCTGCCCGCCGCAGCCCCTGCTGTAGCCCCTCTATCCGCCGTGGCCCCTGTGGCCGATGCCGCTGTTCCTGCAGCAGGTACTGATGCCGCCGTGGCCGCCGCGCCAAGCGCGGAGAAACAAGTCACCTGGCCTGCCGACATCATCGCAGCCGTGGATGAAGCTGGGCTGAAAAACAGCCTGGGCGACAATACGAAACCCCTTTCCCTTTTCATTGTCCTGCGCGCCGTGAAATCTTTGGTCCATGCAGGCCAGGGCCAGGCGATCCAGGCTTTGGATGAAAAAGCCAAGGATACGGCCTTGACGCCCGACCAGACTAAAATGCTGCTTGCCAGCGCTTCGGTCGATTTAAGCGGGACAAAAGAAAGCGCCGCCGTAAAAGCCGCCCCGGTCATGGCCGAAAAAGAAATCAAGAAAACCGCCAATATCCAGACCCCAGCAGCCGTGCAACCGGCCCAGCTTAATGCCATGCTGGCCAAGCCTGCGCTTTCCGCAGGACTTGCGACGACCAAAAAAGCCGAAGCGCCTTCGCTGACCGATCTGGCCAAAGAAGCCGCCGCCCCTGCGCCAAAAGCCGTCAAGGAAGAGACGCACGAAGCCCGTCCCGTCGCTAACAAGCATGAAACGCAAGCTAACGCAGCGCCCCAGAACAATGCGGCAATAATTGCCGGGATGCGCGCCGATCTGGCCGCACCTGTCGCCGACCAGGAAATTTCGGTCCAGTTGCACCACAGCAACGGCGTCGAAAACATCCAGCTTGCCGCACCGACCGGTGGGTTGCGCAACGCCAGCGCCTTGGGCGGTGTCCAGCAAGCCGCCAGCAAACTGCCCGACAGTCCGGTGCAACAGGTTGCCGTGCAGATCCAGACAAAATTGAACAAAGCCACGCAATTATCGGTGCAATTGACCCCGCTTGAACTGGGCCGCGTCGAAGTGCGGCTCAGCATCCAGCGCGATGGCCAGGCCCATGCCGTGATCACCGCAGATAATCCGGAAACTTTGGCATTATTACAAAAAGATTCGGCCCAGTTGGAACGGTCCTTGCAACAGGCAGGTATCAACACCAACGCACAGAATATGAGCTTCAACTTACGTGACGAACGCAACGCCCAGCAACCAACCCCTGAATTCGGCAAAGGACGCAAACGTTTTTCACGCGACGGGATCGGCAGCAATGCGGTTTCGGAAGCTTCGCTCAGTGTACAGGACTACCAGATCATCAGCGATAACCGCGTCAATTATCACGCGTAAATGGAGATAGAAACATGTTAGACGCCATATCCCTTTCCCTCGGCGGCGTTGCCGGCTCCGGCAAGACCACCGAGAATTCCAGAAATAGTTTGCAGGACACCTATTCCCAGTTCCTGGCCTTGCTGACCACCCAGCTGAAAAACCAGGACCCGCTGAACCCGATGGACTCGAAAGATTTCACCAACCAGCTGATCTCGCTTTCCAGCGCCGAACAGCAACTGGCCCAAACGGATAAACTGAATTCTATTTTGGAAGTCAGCCAGTCTTCGGCCGTCAACATGGCCCTTAATTATATCGGCAAGGAAGTCGATTATGTCGGCGGCCAGGCACAATTCAACGGCTCGCCGGTCAATGTCAAATACTATCTGGATGCCGATGCAACCCAGACAAAAGTTTCCGTCCTCGATAAGGATAATAATGTCGTCTGGTCGTCGAATGGCGATGTCAAAGCAGGCGGCCATAGCATTACATGGGACGGCAAGGACAAAGACGGCAATATAATGGCCAATGGCGATTATACAGTTTCCGTCGGCGCCAAGGATAAAGACGATAAAGCCGTCAAGACCACCGTCATTGTCCCTTCTACTGTCAGCGGCATTGAAACCGCCGACGGCCAGGTCATGCTCGTTATCGGTAACCAGAAGGTTGCGATTGGATCCGTCCAGGCAGTACGCCAGCCCACAGCGACGACTTCAACAGCTTCGTAAACAATCAACAACGCAACCTTTCTCAAACCAGATATCAGGAGATAACAAATGAGTTTATATGGTGCTTTATTCGCCGGTGTGTCCGCCCTCAATGCCCAGTCGCAAGCGATGGGGATGATTTCGGACAACATCGCCAATGTCAACACAGTCGGCTACAAACGTTCCGAAGCCGTCTTTTCCAGCATGGTTACCGCCCAGACACGTTCCGCCGCTTACGCGCCGGGTGCGGTCCGCGCCTCGACCCTGGCCCGCATCGACCAGCAAGGCATCCTGCAGCAAAGCAGCTCCGCCACCGACATGGCGATTTCAGGCAATGGTTTCTTTGTCGTCAAAAACAGCGTTACCGACTCCCTGCAAGAACCTTTATATACGCGTGCCGGACAATTCTCTGAAGATTCTTCAGGGTATCTGGTCAACCCTGCCGGCAAATATCTAATGGGCTGGCCCGTGGACCAGGACGGCAAAGTTTCCGCAGGCAGCGGCGATGTCGGCAGCTTGCAGCCGGTGGACGTGGCTTTCCTGGGCGGCATTACCCGTCCGACCACCAAAGCCGATCTGTCGCTGAACCTGGATGCCAAGGAAGTTCCTTACGTCTACCCTCTGGCAACACCAGCTGTTCAGGCAGCGAATTTCAGCCGCGCCTTTACCGCTTATGACTCGCTTGGCGAAGCCCAGGATGTCACAATGAAATTCTTCCATACGACATCGCCCACCGCAACCGCGGCAGGGAGCACCAATATCAAATCCGTTGCAAACCTGATGGACAGTTTCCCCAACCTGGCTTCGACGGCAAATTATACCAGCACTGTCAATATCACAGGTACCTTAGGCACCCTTGCGCCCAGCCTTTCTCTTGGGGACAGTTTCAACATCAAACTGAATGATGAAACAGCGACTATCGCCCTGGATCCAAGCTGGACCGCGGCGAATTTGGCTTCAGCCATCAACGGCGCCTTTACAGGAAGCCCTGCCAGTGTCGTCAGCAACCGCCTAGTTTTATCTGCAGACACGCCAATCCAGATCAAATTCGGCGGATCGCAGCCTGTTGATGAAGCTGACCTGAACGCCATCGGCCTCAGCTTTATGACCAAGGAACGCGAC
>JAQGJA010000020.1 GCA_028290805.1 Alphaproteobacteria bacterium | reverse complement strand
CCGATATCGTCACAGATTTTCTGGCGCGCTTTTCCGGCCATTTTTGCAGCGGCGGATTCTTTATCACAGACAAAGAAGATCGCATCGCCGCCCTGCAGATTCGCGGTTTCTTTTAATTCGGCCAATGCTTCGGGCGGTAGGAATTTGGCGATCGGACCTTTGGCTTCATCGCCTTCGAAAGCGATGTAGCCAAGGCCGGGAGCGCCCTCTTCCCTTGCCCAGTCATTCAGTTTGTCAAAGAAACTGCGCGGGCGGTCGACGACTTGTGGGGCACGGATGGCGCGGACGACGCCGCCTTTGGCGATCACGCCTTTAAACGCATTAAAGGTGACATCGTCACGGGCGAATATCTTGGTTACATCGACGATAACCAACGGATTGCGCAGATCGGGTTTATCGGAACCATAGGTCAGCATGGCGTCGCGATAGGTGATGCGCGGCCATGGCCATTGCGTCACGTCGCATTTGACGCCTTGGAAATTCGAGAATTCCTGGAACATGCCGCCGATGACGGGTTCCATAGTGTTGAACACGTCTTCCTGGGTGACATAGGACATTTCCACGTCCAACTGGTAAAATTCGGCAACGCGGTCGGCGCGGCCGTCTTCATCGCGGAAGCAAGGCGCGATCTGGAAATAACGGTCGAAACCGCCGACCATCAGCAATTGCTTGAATTGCTGCGGGGCTTGCGGCAGCGCATAGAATTTGCCGGGATGCAAACGCGACGGCACCAGGTAATCGCGCGCCCCTTCCGGGGAACTGGCCGTCAGGATCGGTGTCTGGAATTCATTGAAGCCCTGTTCGGTCATGCGGCGGCGCAAGGAAGCGATAACTTTTGAACGCAGGATAATGTTTTTCTGCATGCGTTCGCGGCGCAGATCCAGATAACGGTAACGCAAACGCATTTCTTCACCTACTTCATCGGGAACACCGATCTGGAACGGCAAAACATCCGCGCTGGATTGTACGGAAAGTTGATCGACGCGCAATTCAATGGCGCCGGTCGGCAGTTTGTCGTTTTTGGTTTCATCGGTGCGGGCGATAACTTCGCCGGTAACTGTAATCACTGATTCCACGCGGAGTTTTTCGATTTCGCTGAATACGGCGCTTTCGCTGTTGATCACGATCTGTGTGATGCCGTAATGGTCGCGCAGATCGATGAAAAGCAGATTGCCATGGTCGCGCTTGCGGCTGATCCAGCCCGAGAGGCGGATGGTTTCCCCAACGTTGGAGGCGCGCAATTCGCCGCATTTATGGGTACGATAAGGGTGCATGACAATCTCTTTCAAATGAACTATTATGCCGCGTATTCTGCCGAAAGAAGCCCGATGACTCAAGAGACAATTATCCCCATTACCGATTCCGCGGCCCTGACCCAATTGTGCCGGAAACTGGCGCATGAGGCCTTTATCACGGTCGATACCGAATTTATGCGCGAGCGCACCTATTACCCGCAACTCTGCCTGGTCCAGGTGGCTGGCGAAACCGATGCCGCCGTGATCGATGCGCTGGCCCCGGGGCTGGACTGGACGCCATTCTGGGAATTGATGCAGAACCGGGATGTATTGAAGATTTTCCATGCACCGCGTCAGGATATCGAGATTTTCGTCAAAATGTCCGGCGCCGTCCCCGCCCCCGTTTTCGACACCCAGATCGCCGCCATGGCCTGCGGCTTTCCCGACCAGACCAGCTATGCCAGGTTATCCGAAGCCTTGACCGGCACGGTGATTGACAAGCAGGAACAATTCACCGACTGGACCGCGCGGCCGTTGCGTCCCGCGCAATTGATCTATGCCCTGCAGGATGTCACGATTTTGCGCAAGGTGTATGAAGCGTTGCAGAAAAAATTGTCGGCTGCGGACCGCCATGAATGGCTGGCCGAAGATATGGACCAGCTGAACGATATCAATTATTACCGCGTCAATCCGGACGATGCCTGGGAAAGACTGAAATTGCGTTCGAACCGCCCGGCCAGCTGGGCTGCGCTGAAATCCCTTGCCGCCTGGCGCGAGCGCGAGGCCATGCGCCTGGACAGGCCGCGCCAGATGATTTTAAAGGACGATGTCCTGACCCAGCTGGCCATGTCGGTGCCCAATACCCAGGAAGCCTTAGTCAAAACGCGCGGGATCCCCAATAATATTGCCAATAATCCCGAAGTGCTGGCCATGCTGGTTGCGGCGAAACAGGCCAAAAACGATGCGATACCAAAGCGCACCGACGCCCCTTCCCTCACGCCTTCCCAGGAAGACCAGATGGAATTGCTAAAAATGGCGCTGAAAATCATCGCGCGGCAACAGAATGTCTCGCCGAAACTGATCGCGCATAATGAAGATCTGAATGAGTTCCTTTTGAACGGCGAAAACCCGGTTCTGTCCACAGGTTGGCGGAAGGATATTTTTGGGCGGATCGCAGGCGAGTTATTACAGGGCGCAATCGGCATGAAAATAAAAGAAGGCAGATTGATTCTGGAATAACCATGCCCAAAGACGCCGCCATTGCCCGACAGAATATCCGCATCCAGAAATATGTGACCGTCGTTGCGGTCATTCTGTTCGCTATTAAATTTTTTGCTTGGTACACCACGCGGTCGATGGCGATTTATACTGACACGCTCGAAAGCATCGTCAATATCATCAGCGGGTTTTTCGGCCTGTACAGCCTGTATTTCTCGGCCCAGCCGCGTGATGAAAAACACCCCTACGGCCATGGCAAGATCGAGTTTATTTCCGCCGCCATCGAGGGTGGTTTCGTTACGTTTGCCGGGGTGATGATCATTTTCAAGGTGATCGCCAGCCTGGGTGCACCCCATGTGCTGGAACGGCTGGACCAGGGGATCATCTTGATCCTGATCACGGCGGTAGCCAATTTCGCAATCGGCACGTTTTCCATCCGCTATGGCAAGCGCAATAAATCGCTGGCGCTGATCGCCAGCGGCAAGCATCTGCAGACCGATACTTGGTCCACGATTGGCATTATCGTCGGGCTGGTCGTGGTTGCGGTTACCGGCTATGGCTTTCTGGACAGTATCGTCGCCCTGCTCTTCGGCGGGCTGATCATTTATTCCGGCGTCATCATCATCCGCGAGGCCATCAGCGGCATCTTGGATGCCGCCGACCCCGAATTGATCCGGGACATCGTCGCCTTTATCAACCTGCACCGCCGCCCTAACTGGATCGACCTGCATAACCTGCGCATCATCAAATACGGCCGCATCCTGCATATCGATGCGCATATGACCGTGCCCGGAAACCTGACCGTCACCAAAGCCCATGAGGAACAGGAAGTCCTGGCCGCCCTCATCCGCGAAAAATTCGGTCATAACGTGGAATTATTCATCCACCTGGACCCCGCAGGTGTAGGGATTGCTTCCACGGAAGAAGACTGGACGGTGGAGAATGTCCTGCGCAACCGGGGGCATCGATTTTAGCGGTATCATGATACCGCACTATTTTCCTTGACTTACCCCTGTATAACAGGCATAAACACCTCACCTAACGTAAAGAGGAACACCGAATGTTACACAACCAGACTAAATCCATCCGCGAACAGGATGTTGAAAAGAAATGGTTTCTGTTTGACGCAAAAGACGTTGTCGTCGGCCGTCTGGCCAGCGAGATCGCCAAAATTCTGCGCGGCAAGCACAAACCGATTTATACCCCCCATGTCGATTGCGGCGATTTTGTCATCGTGATCAATGCAGGCCAGGTTCACCTGACCGGCAACAAGCTGACCCAGGATTTCCATCGCTGGCACACAGGCTTTCCCGGCGGCCTCAAAGAACGCTCGATGGGCCAGTTGCTGGATGGCAAGCACCCTGAACGCGTTGTTGAGAACGCCGTGCAGCGCATGATGCCAAAAACGAAACTGGGCTCTCGCCAGTTCACCAAACTGCGCGTCTATGCCGGTGCCGAGCATCCGCATGAAGCGCAACAGGCCACGACGATCGACTTTGCCGCCCAAAACGCTAAAAATACGAAGAGAGGCTAAGAACCATGGCAACGAAGAATACTGAAAACGGCGCTCCTGAAGACGTCAAAGCCAAAAAGCCCGCCGCGCCTAAAAAAGCAGCCGCTCCGAAAGCCGCTGCTCCAAAAGCCGCAAAGCCTGAGCTTCAGGTTGAAAAGGTCGAGCGCAGAACCAAATCCCCCGTCAAATCTTTGGACAACCTGAAGAATGACGTTGCAGATTCGGCCCCTTCCCCCCTCAAAGCCGATGCGAAAACCATCGCCGAACCCGGACAGCCAAAACTGGACAAACTGGGCCGCGCCTATGCCACCGGCCGTCGTAAGACATCGACCGCCCGTGTCTGGCTGAAGCGTGGTAAAGGCGCAATCACCGTCAATGGCAAAGCCTTTGCCGAATATTTCGTCCGCCCAACCCACCAGATGATCATCAAACAGCCTTTGGTAAACACCAAGCGCGACGGCGAATTCGACGTGATGATCACCGTTGCCGGTGGCGGTCCAACAGGACAAGCCGGCGCCGTGCGCCATGGTCTCTCCCGCGCCATGATCAATTTCGAGCCGACCCTGCGCCCCGAGTTGAAAGCCGAAGGCTTCCTGACCCGCGACAGCCGCGAAGTCGAGCGTAAGAAACCAGGTCTCCGCAAAGCCCGCCGCCGCAAGCAGTGGAAAAAACGTTAATTTGGAAAGCCCCGGAAACGGGGCTTTTTTTTGCAACGCAATTTATACTTTATAGGTCAAATATGCTTAAAATTTATCTAGCCAGACACGGACAAGACGAAGACAATGCACGAGGAATTTTAAATGGGCATCGCGATACGAAATTAACGGAAATCGGCATCAGTCAAGCCAATGAACTGGCGCAGCATTTAAAAGAAAAACAAATTACTTTTGATAAAATATATTCCTCCCCGCTTCAACGCGCTTATATGACAGCGCAGATCATTGCCGATAAATTGGAAGTTGATCTGCCTGAAATAAATCCTGCATTGATCGAACGAAATTTTGGAATAATGACTGGAAAAAAAATTCAGGAAATTGAAGCCTTCTGCACACCAGATATCATTAAAGCGGAGAAAATTACTTACTTTCTTTCGCCAGAAAATGCCGAAACCTTTCCCGAGATGCTTGTTCGGGCAAAAACAATGTTGGAGTTAATCCAGAAACGGCATGAAGGAGGCAAGGTTCTCTTCGTATGCCATGGTGATATCGGGAAAATGATCTATGCCGCTTTTTATGATCTGTCTTGGCAAGAAATCCTAACCCATTTTCATTTTGGTAATTCTGAACTACTCGTACTGGATCATAGCTTGTATCCAGAAGCAAGACATGCCCTTAGCTGACACAATATAATTGAGAGTGGAGAACTAATCTTCCAAAACCAATACCTGTTCCCGGACCGTGGATTTTTCTTTTGCGCTTCCACCATCCTGCGGCTTGGTCACATTTTCATTGGCCTGTTGCGCGCGGATTTTATGCACGTCGTTAAAGCCAATATGCTGCCACTGGGCGCGGCTTACGGAAAAATATCCGGTGTTTTTCGACATAACAATCCTCCCATGAATGGTTTCGTCTTGAATATAAAAGCGATATTCTGAATGGGATGTTAACATGGTTTTGCGCTATAACGAGATAATTCGATTTTGCTTTGCATCATTCGCCTAAAAGGAACCGAACAATATGACATCAATCCAGGGGGTTTTCCCCTTTAAAGGCGTGCTGCCGACCATTGCCGCAGATGCATATCTTTCCAGCACGGCAATCGTCATCGGCGACGTCGTCATCGGTCCCGAAAGCAGCATCTGGCACCATGTCACCATACGCGGCGATGTAAACACCATCCGCATCGGCGCGCGCACCAATATCCAGGACGGCAGCGTCGTGCATGTCAACCGCGTGTCCGGCGGGCATACGGTCATCGGGAACGACATCACCATCGGTCACATGGCACTGATCCATGCCTGCGAATTACAGGACAACAGCTTTGTCGGCATGAAAGCCTGTGTCATGGACGGCGCAGTGATCGAAAGCTTTGGTATGCTGGCCGCGGGTGCGTTGTTGACGCCAGGAAAAATCATCCGTTCGCGCGAATTATGGATGGGCTCCCCCGCCCGCTTTGTCCGGCATTTGACTGAGGAAGATTTGCAGCGTATGGCGGATAATGGGGAAGAGTATAGAGTGTTGGCGAAGGCGTATGAATGAAGTTGTTAGTTCTCATTTTAGTAATAATGTGTTTGCCAGAAGTTTGTTTGGCCAGTTCGGTGCCAATAGTTCAAAAGTTAAAAATGCAAAACATAAACGCTGAGATACTGAAGCTAATACCAGAGATACAAAAGGATATAGAAGAAGATAAAGAGAACCACAAATCTCTCCAAGATATACAGCCGCTGGAAATTTATATGCAAAAAATCCCGTTTACTGAAGGCAAAACGTTATTATTTGTCACATATACCGGAAGTTTATGGTGCGGAATTCAAAATTGTCCTCTTACAATTTACGAGATTGAAGGAAAGGTAAAGACCCTGGCAAAAATACTAGAAGTAGTCGCTCCGCCTGTTGAGATATATACAATATCATGCCCGAATGATTTTTCTATCTTATTATCAAGCCATCTTGACAGATTTTCAAAATGGAGCTATAAAAAGGCTGGTTTTAAATACATTGCAGAGTATCCGGACTTGTCATCAGCAAGTAAGTGCAATTAGTTACCACGCCCGCACCTTCACGTAACTCCCCGGCGCATCTTCAATCGCCTTTAATTTTCCCTTGCCCGGTATACGTGCCGCGACTTTTGCGCCGCCATATCGGGCCATCCATTTGGCCCAGTGTACCCACCAGGAACCCTCGTGGCGCGGGGTTTCATGCAGCCATTCTTCGGGGGTGGCGGGAAGTTTGTCGTTGACCCAGTAATGGTATTTATTCTTGCCCGGGTGGTTGACGACGCCGGCGATATGGCCCGATCCGGCCAATGTAAACGTCACCTTGCCGCCCAATAATTTGGCGCTGCGATAAGTGGCTTTCCAGGGGGCGATGTGGTCGTCGATGGTGGAGATGAAATAGCTGGGCGTGTCGATCTTTGCGACGTCCAAAGCGGTGTTGTTTATTTTCATCTTGCCCGGCTTGGCGAGATTGTTTTCCAGATACATCTGGCGCAGATAAAAACTGTGTGCAGGGCCCGGTATGCCAACGGAATCGCTGTTCCAGTGCAATAAATCAAACGGAAACGGCTCACGGCCCAGTAAATAATTATTGACCACAAAAGACCAGATCAAATCATTGGCGCGCAGCATATTGAACGTCGTATGCATGTGCCAGGCGTCGAGATAACCGGTTTCCGCCATCATCTCTTCCATCGCGGCAATCTGGGCTTCGTCGGTGAAAAGCGTAAGTTCTCCGGCATCTTCGAAATCGATCATTGCGGTGAAAAATGTGGCGGATTTTACCGGGGATTTTTCGCCCCTCGCCTTCCAGTAAGCCAGCAAAGTTGCAAGCAAAGTGCCGCCGATGCAATAGCCGATAACGTTGACCTGTTTCTCGCCCGTGGCCTGTTGCGCCGTTTCGATAGCGGCCAGTAACCCTTTTGTCATGTAATCGGCAAAAGTAATGTCTTTATGCGCACTCGTGGCATTGGCCCAGGAGGAAATGAATACCGTATGCCCCTGGTCCACGCACCATTTCACGAATGAATTTTCCGCCTGCATGTCCAAAATGTAATATTTATTGATCCAGGGCGAGATGATCACCAGAGGAGTCTTGAACACTTTTTCCGTGGAGGGGGAATATTGAATGATCTGGATCAGTTCGTTTTGATAAACCACTTTTCCCGGTGTCATGGCCAGGTTCTTGCCCACTTCGAACAAGCCTTTTTTGACCATGGAAATTTTCGGTCGGCCGCTGTTTTCCTTTAGATCGCTGATCAGGTTATCCATTCCTTTCAACAGGTTTTCGCCTTTTGATTTCAGCGTGTCATCGAGCACTTCGGGATTGGTCAGCCAGAAATTGCTGGGCGACATCGCATCGGTATACTGGCGCATAGCGAAACGCAATTTACGCGCCATGGCGTCATCGGGCGTTTCCATTTCGCCCAGGCGTTCCTGCCACCATTGCGTGTTCAGCAAATAACTTTGGCGGATATAATCGAAAAGCGGGTTTTCGGTCCAGCGCAGATCGCGAAAACGCCGGTCGTTTTTGTCCCCTTGCATGATTGGCACTGGGTTTTCGCCCTGCATGCGGCCAAGCGCGTATTGCATCAAAGCAGCATGGCGCTGGCCCAGATCCAACTGGGCTTTAAGCGCTTTTTCCGGATCCAGCAGAAGCCCGGAAAAATACTGTTTCAGGCCTTCCTGCAAATTCATCGGATCGGGATTGGATTTCTGCTGCAGCATGGTTTGGCTTTTCCGGGCCAGCAGCTGCCATAATTCCTGTTGTTTTTCCGCCAGGCGCGCGGTTAATGCTGTCCACTCAAGGAGTTGGTTTTGCGTGGCATTCACTGGTTCTGGCTTGGTCATGGAAGAATGGTAAAAGATTTGACCGCCAAAATAAAGCTCTTAAAAACCCGCGTATTAATGGTATAATGGAGCCTGATGTTTTTTAGAGGATTACCCATGTCTTGCCGTTTTATCCTGCCGCTGGTTTTTGCCGTGCTGCTTTCCGCCTGTTCGACGATGCCGAGCATTCCCGACCGTTACGCTTTCTGGCGCGGCAATGACGCCAAATCGCCGACCAGCGTCGAGGCCAATCTGGCCGATGTGCCGCCCGTGCCCGAACTGGAAAAAGCCAGAAAAGATATCGAGGCCGCCCGCGCCGAAATGGAAAAGGCGCAAAAAGACGTCCAGTTTAATTACGATCCGAAACAGGATGCCACGGCCAAAATTTATAACAACGAATTCGTGCATATCAATTCCGCCCCTTCCCTTGCCTCGAAACCCGTCGGCGCGCCGACGGATGCGGCCATGAATGACGGGCTGGACAAACAGGATCCCAATGCCCTGTTCGAAGGGAATATCGACTGAAAGACGACATCGTGCAAAGCGCCCTGCTTGAAAAAGAAGAGGTGATTTCCAGCCTGACATCGATGACGGGCCGGAAATGGCGCGTGCGCAATTACGACGACCGTTTTGTTCAAATGTTGAAACAAGATCATGGCGTCGAGCCGTTGGTTGCGCAAATTCTGGCCGCACGCGGAATTCCGGCGGGAAAAATTGCAGGATACCTTAACCCAAAACTGCGTGCCTTTTTGCCTGACCCGTTTTCGTTCAAGGATATGGATAAAGCCGTGGCCCGCCTGGCACTGGCCATTCAAAACAAGGAAAAAATCGCGCTGTTCGGCGATTACGATGTGGATGGCGCGACCAGCACGGCGCTGATGGCGCGTTTCCTGCGTTATTTCGGCCTGGAACCAACCATCCATATTCCCGACCGCCTGCTGGAAGGGTACGGCCCCAATATTCCGGCGTTTCAAAAGCTCATCGATGATAAACATACGCTGATCATCACCCTGGATTGCGGCGTGGTGGCATTTGAGCCATTGAAATTCGCCGCCGCCAATAATACTGATGTACTGGTGATTGATCACCATATGGCCTCACCCGAATTGCCGCCAGCGGTGGCCATCGTCAACCCAAACCGCCTGGATGAAACGGCGGGGCATGGCTATATGGCGGCCGTTGGGGTCACATTCATGACGCTGGTTGCGGCGTGCCAGGAACTGCGCAAGGGGGATATGGCCACGCCTGATTTATTGGAATGGCTGGACCTGGTGGCGCTTGGCACGATTTGCGATGTGGTACCTCTGGTCGATCTTAACCGCGCCTTTGCGGCGCAAGGCTTGAAGATCATGGGCCAGCGCAAGAACCATGGCATCAAAGCCTTGGCCGATGTGATCGGCATGGACCAGATGCCCAATGCCTATCATGCCGGGTTCATGATCGGGCCGCGCATCAATGCGGGCGGGCGCATCGCCAGCTCGTCCTTGGGCGTGCATTTATTGTGCAGCGCCTGCGAGCACGAAACATTGAAAATCGCCCAGGAGCTGGACCAGCATAACCGTGACCGCCAGACCATCGAAAAGCAAAGCGTTGAAGAGGCGCATGGCATGGTCCTGCGCCAAATGGAAAAATTCTCGCATATGATCGTGTTGTCCAGCCGCGACTGGCACCCTGGGGTGATCGGCTTGATCGCCGCGCGCATGAAAGAACAATACCAGCGCCCGACCTGTATCATCGCATTGGACGGCAAAGGCAAAGGCAAGGCATCGGGCCGTTCGATCAATGGCATCGACCTGGGCGCGCTGGTGATCAAGGCGCGTCTGGAAAGCATCATCCATGAAGGCGGCGGCCATGCCATGGCGGCTGGATTTTCCATCGCCGAAGATAATATCGAGACGTTGCATGATTTTTTCCAAAGCGAATTGCTGCGCGAATTCGGCCCATCGCTGCCGCCCCAGGAAATCATGATCGACGGCATCATCACGCCTTATGCGGTGCAACTGCCCGTCGTCAAACAATTGCAATTGCTGGAGCCGTTCGGACAGGGCAATCCTTCGCCGCGTTTATTATTGTCCCCGGTGCGCCTGCACCGCGTCGATATCGTAAAAGAAAAACATCTGCGTTTGACCATTTCCGATCTAAGCGGGCAACAGCGTTTATCGGTAATGCTTTTCTCCCAGGCCAATACCGCTTTGCACCAGGAATTATGCCGTATTTCGCCGCAACAAAAAATCGCTGTGCTGGGCAGCCTCAAACTCAATGCCTGGCAGGGCCGCGAAGAAGCCCAGTTCATCGCCGACGATATTGCATTGCTGGGGGGAAACTAGATGGCAGAAGGCGGCGACGACGAAGATAAAACTGAAGAACCCAGTGCCAAGAAACTGAAGGAAGCCCGTGAAAAAGGCCAGGTGGCGCAAAGTAAAGAGGTCAATACCTGGGTGATTTTATTCACAGCAACGCTTATGCTGGGCATCATGGCGGTCAGCATCGCCGAACGGCTTTCCTATATGCTAAAGGAATTTATCGCCCGCCCTCAAAGTTTCCAGATGGACAGCCACGCCATTGCCGACATGTTCCAGGACCTGATCATCGATTTGGTCGGCATCATGGGTTTTCCGATGGGCGTGTTTTTTGTCGCCGCCACCATCGCCAGTTTTGTCCAGGTCGGCCCGTTGATCAGTACCCATTCTTTGGCCCCCTCTTTGGACAAAATCGATCCGTTGAAAGGTATGAAACGCGTTTTTGGCGGCAAGGCCTGGATTGAATTTGCCAAGGCTTTTATCAAGATGGTATTGGTCGGGTCCGTGACGACCATTATTCTGATGCCGATATTCGATGAAGCCCCAGGCATGGTGGGCGTACAGCCGGGGCAAATGTTGGATATCATGCGGCACGAGACAAAAGACCTGTTGGTTGGCGTTTTATCCGTGTTGTTCGTTTTTGCCGGGCTGGATTACGGTATGCAGCGTTTCCAGTTGAACAAGCAATTGCGTATGTCGCGCCAGGAATTGCGCGATGAATACAAGCAAAGCGAGGGCGACCCGCATATCAAAGGCCGCCTGCGTGAATTGCGCCTGAAACGCGCGCGCAAACGCATGATGGCCAATGTCCCCAATGCCTCCGTCATCATCACTAACCCGACGCATTTTGCCATCGCCCTGGAATACAACCAGGAAAAAGCCGGCGCGCCTGTCGTGGTGGCCAAAGGCCAGGACCGCATCGCCCTGCGCATCCGCGAGATCGCTAAGGAAAACAACGTCCCCATCGTCGAAAACAAACCCCTTGCCCGTGCCATGTACGACAGCGCCGAACTGGACCAGGAAATCCCCGAAGAACATTTCAAAGCGGTAGCAGAGATTATTTCCTATGTGATGACGTTGCGGCGTTAAGTCGTAAGCTTCTTATAACGCCCGCGCAAAGAACGCATCGCGCCGTCTGTGCCTTTCTTTGCCGCCAGCTTCTGGCCATATCCGGCGCGGCCCAGCCGGTGATTTCCGCACTGGGCAGAACCTCTCCGTGATGAACACGATGGGCATAGGTCGCGGTCCGGGTTTCGGGGTTGTATTTTGCTTCTTTTTTAATCTCTTCCATGATGGCTCCTTAACTTGCCGCCTCGATTAATTGCACAAAATTCTTCAACCGCACCGATTGAGGATTGACCAATATTTCCGGGCCGCCGCTTTCTTCGATCTTGCCGTCGTTCAAAAATAAAATCTGGTCCGAGGCACGTCTGGCGAAACCCAGTAAATGGGTGATGATAAAAATGCCGATCCCGGTGTCGCGCAGTTTTTGCAAATATTCCAGCACTTTTGCTACTTGTTCCACATCTAGCGCAGAGGTGATCTCGTCGAGGAAAACATATTTCGGGTTAAGCATCAAAGCGCGCGCCAGGGCCACGCGCTGTTGCTGGCCGCGTGAGGCTTCGTTTGGATAACGGTCGATGAACGGGGCCATTTCGAAAAACGCCACGATCTCTTCCAGGCGTTCATGGACATTGGGCAAACCGGCACGGCGCGCGGGCAGCATGATATTCTCGCGCATGGTCAGATGTGGCCATAAAAACAATGACTGGAACACGACCGTAATCCCCGGCCAGGGTGGAACACGCAACGGTCCGTCCAGCGGAAAATCATATTTGACGCCTTCGATATAAAGCTGCCCGCTATCGGCTGGCTCCAACAGGGTCAAGGTGCGCAGCAAGGTCGTCTTGCCGCTACCCGACGGGCCGATAAGACAGGTGATCTTCCCCTGCTCCATCGTCATGCTGACGCCGTTCAGGACATTGCGCCCTTCGAAATTCTTGACGATATTTTCAACGCGGATCATTCAGCGCTCCGACAGATTACGCGTATATTTCAGCTTGAACCAATGCGCGAAAATATTGATTGGGAGGCAGACGATCAGGAAAAATACCCCAAGCGCCGTGTAAATCTCGACGGGTTTATAGATCTGGGCATTAATGCGCTGGGCGACGCGGAAAAGTTCTTCGACCGAAATCAGGCTGGCGAACAGCGTGGCATGCAGCATTCCGACCTGGGTGATCAGCAATCCGGGCTATAACTGGCGCGCCAGTAAGGGCAGCTGGTTCTTCATCACGGTATC
>JAQGJA010000013.1 GCA_028290805.1 Alphaproteobacteria bacterium | reverse complement strand
GCCAGCCCGCGCTCAACGACGGAGAAAAAGAAAAAGGTTTTGACCGCTTAATCAACTTGGTGGGTGATCCCGACCAGGAAGTTGGCAAAACGGCAACGACAAGCCTGGACGCCGCTGCGTCATACCTCGTGGGTTTTGACCGGAATATTCTAAAGGCAAAAGTAGAATTTGTCCAAAATTTGGAGCTTACCGATGATGCTCGCGACCGCGTAAACAAAGCATATAATATCGTCACCCGTAAAGGCCCACAATAATAGGGAAAGGAAAGCGAAATGAAATTCAGCGATATCCAGACCGGCATCAAGGCCGGTGAGAAATACCAGGTAAAACACATCGCCAATTGCGACGAATGCCAGTATGCTGATTTGCTTAAATTTTTTGACGAAGCCATCCGCAAATCCCGTCTTTGGACCAGTATAAAGGAAGTGATTGTCGATAAGGAAACGATCAACTACAAACAGCAAACCGGCACACCCGTTTCTATCACTTGGGACGATACCGGCACTTCGGCGCTGACGGTGAATATTAAAAAGGAACTGTATAAAGCCGAAGGTTTCAAAAACAACCTGCCCAAAGATTTCGAAGCCACCGACAAAGGCAGCATGATTTCTGGCATGTTGAAAAGCCGGGATGAAATAACGAAATTTGTTGCCGGGTTATGAACCGCAGCGATATTAAAATAAAAGCCTATGCCGTCTTTCGCCGCGGTTCGCAAATCCTGGTGAACGAAGTGCGCGAAACGGAGGGCACGTTGATCGGTTTCCGTGTCCCCGGCGGCCATGTGGAGTTTGGCGAAAAAGCCTTCGATGCGGTACAGCGTGAGATCATGGAAGAACTAAGTGTCGAAGCGGAAAATTACAAGCTGCTTCCGGTAATGGAAAACACCTTTCATTATGCTGGCGAAGAACACCATGAAATCATTTTTGCCTATACCACCAATTTTAAAAACAAATCCCTGTATGAACAGGAAACGATTCAGGCTTTTGAACATACCAACAACAAAAGTTTTACCCTGTTTTGGCTGGACCCGGAAAAATGCCCGCCGGGAACAAGGATATTCCCGACGGGCCTGGTTGAATTACTGCGATAGAAGAAAGATTATTTTTCCGCCCGGTCTGCTTCACTGGTGCTGGCCAGGACCTTTATCCAGCCCGGCGGGTCGCTGGCCGGAAAAGAGTCGGCCGAGGCGATATAAACCACGTCCGGTTTTTTCTTCTTTTTGGGAGGATTATTGTTATTAGCCATAGGGACACCTCAAAGGTTTTATTCGGTACACAAATTCAACTAGACTCATTTCTCCTGCTGACCAGAGCTTTGGACAACAAAAAAGCCCCATAAAGGGGCTTTTTAACAAATGCGGTATGAATTAGCGCGAAGCGGTCTGGTTACGCGAGGCGGCAAGGGCCTGCTTGAACGAAGCCTGGCGGTTGTCGATATCGCGTTTGAAGCGGCGCATCTCGGCTCCGGCCAATTGGTTGGCGGTGGGGACTTTGACGCCGACCGGGTTGACCTGGACATTGTTGATCGAAACTTCGTAATGCAAATGGTTGCCGGTGGCGCGGCCGGTGCGACCGACATAACCGATAACCTGGCCCTGTTTGACGCGGACGCCGGGGCGGAGGCCCTTGGCGATGCGGCTCATATGGCCGTAACCGGTGGACAGACTGGCGTTATGGCTCAGCAGGACGAAATTACCGTACCCATTGGCCCAGCCCGCCTTTTTCACGGTGGCATCGCCCGAAGCAAAGATCGGCGTACCGGCAGGGGCGGCGAAATCGACGCCTTTGTGCATTTTAGTATAGCCCAGAACCGGGTGGTTGCGCATGCCAAAGCCCGAGCTCATGCGCGCGCCGTCGATCGGCGTGCGGATCAGGCCGCGGCGGTTGCTGGTCCCGTCGGCTTTAAGGTAATCGACATTGCCATTGCTGTCTTCATAGCGATAGATCGGATATTCTTTGTCGTCCAGGATCAAGCGGGCATAGAGCATGTTGCCGACGCCAAGAATATGGCCGTCTTTATCGGCTTTGGAGTCATACATGACTTCAAAGCGGTCGCCTTCATGGATGTCGCGCTGGAAATCAATGCTATAGGAAAAGACGCGAATCATTTCAGACACAACGCTATACGGCACACCGGCGCGGTTAGCGGCGCCAACAAGGGAACCTGTAATCATACCCTGTTTGGCGGAAACGACGTTTTTCAGTTCTTTGGTAACGATGGTCGCATCAAAGATGCCTTTGCCCGCATCGTCCAGAACGATGACATCGCGCAGAGGATCGGCGGCAAAGCGGTAACCGCGGAAAGAACGGCTGCCATCCTGTTCAGGTTTGAACAGCAAAGTAATCTGTTGGCCGATCTTAAACTGGCGGGGGCTGAATATGCCTTTAAGGCTGTTTACGGCTTCGACGGAAAGATCTTTCGGCACGCCGAAAGTTTCGAAAACCTGGTCCAGCGTATCGCCTTTGTCGATGGCGACGACTTCAGTGCTGGAAGCAGCAGGCTTGATATAATGCTGGCGCACGACCGGTTGCTGTACGGGCTGCAGCTGGGGAGCGACAGCGGCAAGAACAGGAGCAGGGGCCGCTGCAGCCTGAGGCACAGGAATGGTTTTGACGACAGACTGAACATTATTTGCTGCGGGAGACGCATAAGCAAAAGTGATCGTGTCGGTTTGCTTGCTTGAAGCCTGCTGGATTACCGGAGCGGCAAGGTCAGAGGCAGAAAGCTGTTGCTGGATATAAAGAGTGGCAAGGGTTGCAGTGAAACCAAAGGCCAGCGCGGCGACAAAGAGTTTGTAGTCTTTGCGTTTGCGGCTGAAAACGCGTTTCATTCGATAGGCTCATATGCTGTTGCGGGGATGTTCCGTAGGGTCAAGCGAAGTGACAAAAAAGAAACAGTGTGAAGAAAATCCTACGTCAGTTAGGCGAACGAGTCAGACAATACCCGTAAATAAGATATAAGCAAGGGGTAAAGTACAAAAACTTATGATTACCTTACAATGCAAATGCTTAATATAACGTTTATGTTTTTTTTATGCGATAGATACAGGGGTTTTAGCGGTTTTCCCAGTATGGTCCTTATACAAAAAGGAATCATTCACGATCAATAATCATGGTTTTTGTTAACAAATTATTCATTTTAATATTTAAGCGATGTGGGGCAAAGTGGTTGCCGCCGAAATATGGATACAGGACTACACCGCTTATCTTATTATGATGAGTCGCTGGACAATCCCGAATCATTTTTACGGCCGAGCCATCGTTAAAACGAAAAGCATAATGTCGGGAATCGGCCAAGGCGATCGTTGCATGTCCGACGGCTCCGATGGGCAAAAACCCTAAATGCTGCGCCCGATGCCCCGGATCGACATAAGCCAGGATTTCCACACCCTTTTGCGGGCTTTCCGCCAAATTCCACCGCCACCCGATCCGCGCCGAATGCACCTGGGGGTCCAGCGCAAAACAATCGGTAAACCCGGCCAGCTTGTTCACATCCCACTGGTCATCATCGCCCAAATTGTAACGGGCGGAGTCGTCGAATTTAAATTCATAAGAAAACATCGTCCCACGAGCCAAGCCAAAGCGGCGGGGCAGGGAATAATGGCTGTCGGCGGGGATGGTATAAGTGCGGGGAAGGGTGCGGTTATAGACAAATAAGAAAGCAAAAAACAAAAGCAAAGCTCCTAAAATTAAAGCACGCTTTTGCGTCCTTATCATCAGGCAGCCTTTTTGGCAGAGGATTGATTCATCCAACCCATAAAATCCCCCTTCGCCCGCTCCGTATACAACTTTTTCCGGTCCCGCCCTTTCGCCCGTTTCGCCCCTTCCTCCTGTACAGGTTCCGGGAACAGGCCAAAATTGACGTTCATGGGCTGGAAGGTGTCGGCATTGGCGCCTCCGGTAATGTGGCTGACCAAGGCGCCAAGCGCGGTGGTTAGTGGAGGAAGGAGGAATTCCTGCCCCAGCCTTTCTGCCGCGGCAATTCTTCCAACCAACAACCCGATCGAGGCGGATTCGACATAGCCTTCGCAGCCTGTGATTTGTCCTGCAAATCTTAAACGGGGCATCGTGCGCAGGCGGAATGTTCCGTCCAGTAATTTCGGGGAATTGATAAACGTATTGCGGTGCAATCCGCCCAACCGGGCAAACTCGGCATTCTCCAATCCGGGAATCAG
The DNA here is from genome assembly GCA_028290805.1 of Alphaproteobacteria bacterium. Taxonomy (GTDB): domain Bacteria; phylum Pseudomonadota; class Alphaproteobacteria; order Micavibrionales; family SZUA-601; genus JAQGJA01. The sequence goes on along the minus strand of JAQGJA010000013.1, from coordinate 295 downwards.
CCGAAACACGCGCGTCTGTTCGGCATATTTCATCTTGGTCTGGAATCCGACAATATTATACAGCGTGCCAAGGGCATTATCCTGGCGCAATTGCACCACGGCATAGGGCCAGCGGCCGGTGCGCGGATCGTCCAGGCCGACCGGCTTCATAGGCCCATAGCGCAGCGTATCGACCCCGCGCGACGCCATCACCTCGATCGGCATGCACCCCTCGAAATAGGGCGTGTCCTTCTCCCATTCCTTAAACTCGGTCTTTTCGCCATCGAGCAGGCCATGGTGGAAGGCGAGATACTGC
>JAQGJA010000142.1 GCA_028290805.1 Alphaproteobacteria bacterium | reverse complement strand
GCAGGGTTGTCGGGAACAGCCGGGCTTTGTTCTCTCTCAAGTTTTTGACGAAGTCCGGCAGTTGCTTTGCATCGATAGCAGCGAAGTTGCCCTTCTTGTAGGGCTTCATAACATCGGTCGGCTTGATATTGGCAGCGGGGTTCCGGTTGATAATGTCCTGCACCACGGCATAGCGGAATACCTGATTGCAAAGCGAGAAACAACGGCGGGCCATGTCAGGCGCTCCCCGTGCTTCAATCCGATGCAAGGGGACAAGAAGCTGTTTCAGGCTGATCTCTTTTATAGGCAAGGGGCCTATGACCGGAAAGATATCGGCTTCCAGCCTATGAATGTTGTTATTGGCTGTATTAGGCGACCACTTCACCTTGTGATGCTCATGCCATGCCCGGGCAACCGCCTCGAAACTGTTGGATTGGTCAAAGCGCTGAGCCAGCTTTGCGCTGCGCTTGGCACGAGAGGGGTCAATCCCGGCATCCAGCCCTCGTTTTGCAGCCAGAGCCTTTTCCCTCGCTTCTTTCAGTCCGACTACCGGGTAAACTCCGAGCGCCAGCCTGTTTTCCTTGCCGCCGAAACGGTACTTGAGCCGCCAGTATTTTGAGCCGCTGGAAGTGACCTCCAGATACAGCCCGCCACCATCGGCCAGCTTGCGGGCTTTGTCCCCGGGGAGGGCATTCTTGCAGAGGCGGTCGTTAAGTTTCATTTGGGGGCACAAATTCCAGCGGTCTAAGATATGCCCCCAGTGATGCCCCCAGATTTTCTGGATTGTACGAAACGCCAACGGACGGCTATGAACAATATAATCGCTTTATTGTTTAGATTTCAACGTCTTTTTGGATGTCTTGGGATTTTATAATATCTTTAAATGGCGGAGAGGAAGAGATTCGAACTCTCGGTACGGTTTCCCGTACACACACTTTCCAGGCGTGCGCCTTCAACCGCTCGGCCACCTCTCCGCACTGGATAGAGGGACCTTATAACGGATTTTGGGAGAAAGGTTAAGCGCTAATTTGATTTGGACAGCCATATTATGGAAGTGACATATCGCGCAAGCTGGGCTATAGATATGCCAATTCATACGTTGAGGCCTTATGCAGGACTTTAAAATATTTAAAAAACTGGCCGTTTTTGCCTTTACCGCTCTGACCATGGCCAGCTGCGCCAAGGATGACGTGCCGCTTAAAACCACTCTGGCGACGGTAAACACTTCTCCCGTGTCCCCGCCTCTTACGCGGGCCTATGCGCATAATGATTACAAGCATGACGCGCCCTTGTTCGATGCGCTGCGGCACGGGTTTACCACGGTTGAGGCTGATGTGTTCCTGGTGAACGGAGAATTGCTGGTCGGCCATACGATGGGCACGACAAGGCCCGGGCGCACGCTGGAAGCGCTTTATTTAAAGCCGCTGGCGGAAATGGCGGAAAAGAATGATGGCCATATCTATCCGCAATCGGGGCAAAGCCTGCAATTGCTGATCGATGTCAAATCGGGCGGGGCCGAAACCCATTATGCGCTTGAGGATCTTTTGCAGCGCTATGCAGGCCTATTGACCAGTTATCAGGTGGAAGAGGTCAGGGAAGGGGCCGTCACCGTGCTGCTTTCCGGTAAAAGACCGCCCCAGGCTTTTCTGCGGCAGGCGTCCCTGCGAATGGGGCCGGAAATTCGCTATGCGGCTTATGATGGGCGTCTCCAGGATCTGCCGCATAAATACAGCCCCGCCGTCATGCCGCTGATCAGCGCCGATTGGAACCGGAATTTCGACTGGCGCGGCATCGGCCCCATGGAGGAAAAGGAACGCAAGAAGCTTAGGGATATCGTGGGCAAAGCCCATGAAAACGGCCAGGATATACGTTTCTGGGCCACGCCCGAACGCGATCCGGCCGCGCGGACCGCCGTGTGGAAAGAGCTGGTCAGGATGGATGTCGATTACATCAACACGGATCATCTGCCGGAACTCCATGCCTGGCTGCTGCAGAACGATCCGCAGATTTTAGCGCAGAATAACGGCAGGAGTAAGGATTACGTTCGTGCGCCGGGTGTGGGGCATTAGTATTTACGACAGCTTATCAACCCATCTATTTTAGTAAGAGTTAGGCGAGTTTTTTGTAGAGGATTACTTTCTTTCCATTAACAGCAAAAGCTTCTTTGAAAGCCAGCATCTAAGATAAAGCCTTGTGGGCGTGGTGCTGATCATCGCAAACAAATTGTTGGGCGTATTTGAATGCTTCACGATTTCGTGCAAGCGGAAATCCAGTAATTGTTTGCCGATACCTTTGCTATGAAATTCCGGTATAACTGTTCCCCAGCTTAACTCCCATACTGCATGCGACTTTTGCGGCAGCTGAAGCTGTCTTCAAAGCGTTCTATAATTCATCGTATATTTTGGTTCATCAGAATAACAGTGTTAATAACGTCTAATGCGCTGTCTTTGTGTTCTGAAGCAAATATTGGACGACGGAAACCATCAGGCCGCAACTTTCCCCAGCTCCCCGCAAATACCGTCTACCACGCGCTGCACTTCCGCAGCATCGTCCCCCTCGGCCATGACGCGGATCAGGGATTCGGTGCCGGATTTGCGGACCAGGATGCGGCCTTTGCCATCGATCTCTGCGGTCACGCGCGAGAGATATTCCTTGATCTGCGGTGTCTCCAGCGGGTTGGCCCCGGTGAAGCGGAAATTCTTGAGGATTTGGGGCGAGGGAGTAAAGACGTTCAGCACTTCAGAGGCAGGTTTGCCCGATTGCTGCACGGCGGCCAGGACCTGGAGCGCGGCCATCAGGCCGTCGCCGGTGGTGCCGTAATCCAGCGTGATGAAATGGCCCGTCTGTTCGCCGCCGACATTATAACCGCCCGCCAGCATTTTCTCCATGACATAGCGGTCGCCATTGGCGGCGCGGATGAAATCCAGGCCTAATCCCCTGATATATTTTTCCAGCCCCATATTCGACATTACCGTCATCACCACGCCATTACCGGTCAGGCGGCCCGATGCATGCCAGTGCGTCGCGATCGCCGCCATTACCTGGTCGCCATCGATGCGGCAGGCTTTTTCGTCGCACATGATCAGACGGTCGGCGTCACCATCCAGGGCAATGCCCAGATGCGCGCCATGGATAAGGACGGCGTCCTGCATGGCGACAGTGTCGGTGGCGCCGCAATTGCGGTTGATATTCTTGCCGTTCGGGTCCACGCCCAGCGCGATAACCTCGGCGCCCAGTTCCCACAGGATTTTCGGCGCGACTTTGTACGCGGCGCCATTAGCGCAGTCCAGGACAATTTTCATGCCGTGCAGCGTGGCGTTCTTGGGAAAGGTGTTCTTGACGAATTCGACATAGCGGCCGCCTTCTTCGTCGACGCGTTTGGCGCGGCCGATATCTTCGGGCCCGGCCAGATGAGGGCTGAGGTCGCTGTCAATCAGCCGTTCAATTTCCATCTCGACCGCATCCGATAATTTAAACCCGTCCATGCCGAACAGTTTGATGCCATTATCCTGGAACGGGTTATGGCTGGCCGAGATCATCACACCCAGATCGGCGCGCAGGCTTCGGGTCAATTGCGCAATCGCCGGTGTGGGCATCGGCCCGACCAGGGTGACATCCATGCCCATGGACAAGAACCCTGCGGTCATCGCCTGTTCCAGCATATAGCCGGACAGGCGCGTATCCTTGCCGATCACGACTTTGGGGCGGTGGTTGTGCACCTCGCGCTTGAAATAAAAGGCGGCGGCCTGCGCCACGCGCAAGGCCGTCATCGCCGTCATCGGTTCTGTATTTGCCCGGCCCCGGATCCCGTCCGTGCCGAAATATTTTCGTGTGCTCATCAGGGTAATATGCCGGATTTTGGGCGGGCTTCAAGTCACGCTGTGTGGCGGAATGTTGCAGATCAAAAACGTCCTCTACCCATGCGGGAGGGGAATTTCTTTTCTGCCATAGTCTTCACTGCGCATTTCAAACACAAATTCGTCACTGTCCTCACCTTTGAAATGATCGGCTCTTGTAATGAAATCGACTTGCATTAGACCAAGCTTCTTAACCAATGCAATCGATCTTTTATTCCGCGTGTCAACCCAGGCTTTGACGGACAGGATATCAAGATTGTTAAAGAGGATGTCTATGATTTTCCGCAGGGCTTCTGTAGCAAAGCCCTGGCTTTGGTATAGTTTTGCGAGCCTATAGGCGATATTCGCCTCACGGTTTTCTTTGTATCCAACCTGGAAGTCACCGATATAGGGGCCATCCGGCTTCAGCCGCGCAACCCAGTTCAACCAGATCTCATCCTGCTCAGGTGATATCCGGGCCTCCCATCTTTTGTAACGCTGTTGCAGTTTTTCCAAGATGGGTGGATCAAAGGGGATAAAGCGATAAAGGTCAGGATCGCCGATCACATCCACCATTATTTCGCATGTTTTTCTTCCGTCGGTTCCAGGACCAGGCGGTCCGTTGTGATCAACAAATCAATCGCGGGAACATGCATCAAAATAATCAGCGGCGCGATTTATAACGCGGTTGCGACTGGCGGTAAAATGGGCGGTCGCTGTAATGTTCCTGCCAGTATTCTTTTTGATTGAAGGAAACAACTGGGACCAGCATCGCCTGGTCGTCGGTAAGGCCGCTGGTATCGGTGATGCTGAGGAAAGCGCCCGACATGAAGCCGCGCGTGCCCGTCGTTTCCACTTCGCACCAGCTACGGCCCTCGATACAGCCTAAAAGCTGTACGATTTCGCCGGGGTGAATTTGCGTCAAAGTCGGATAACGCATGCCGGGCCCGGCGCGCAGATTGACGATGGTGTGGACAAAGGCGCGCTGATTTTGCGCCAATGCCGGATCGGCATGGGTAACAAAACAGGACAGCAATGCGAATAAAGCAATAAAGCGTTTCATAAATTGTCTTTCAATAGATTAGATTGCAGCAGCATCCCCAATCGGCACCGACGAACCCGGCTTGGTCTTGATAATCTTCTGTTCCGGCGGGGTATCGGGCCGGTCGATGGTGCCGCCGCCGATGATCTTTTTGATTTCGTCGCCGGACAGGGTTTCATATTCCAGCAGGGCTTTGGCCAGGCCGTCCAGTTGATCTTTGTATGTCGTCAGGACATGGGTGGCGCGGGTATAGGCTTCGTCGATGATACGGCGGATTTCTTCGTCCACGGTTTGGGCGGTGTTGTCGGACATGGATTTGCCCGAGGACATGCCCTGGCCCAGCATCGCTTCTTCGCGGTCGGAGATGGAATAGCGGATCGTGCCCAATTTCTCGGACATGCCCCACTCGGTGACCATCCTTTGGGCGATATTGGTCGCCATCTGGATGTCGGAGCTGGCGCCAGTGGTGATTTTCTCGCGGCCAAAGATGAGTTCCTCAGCGACTCGGCCACCCATGGCGACGGCCAGATCAGCTTTAAGTTTTTCCAGGGCGAGGGAGACGCGGTCGCCTTCCGGTAAACGCATTACCATTCCCAAAGCACGCCCACGCGGGATGATCGTGGCTTTGTGGATAGGGTCGGATGCCGGTTCGTGCACGGCGATCAGGGCATGGCCCGCTTCGTGATAGGCGGTCAGGCGTTTTTCTTCTTCTGTCATGACCAGTGTGCGGCGTTCGGCACCCATCATGACTTTGTCTTTGGCCTGTTCAAAGCAATGCATGTCGACCACGCGCTTGCCCTGGCGGGCGGCAAGCAAGGCGGCTTCATTGACCAGATTGGCCAGGTCAGCACCGGAAAAACCGGGTGTGCCGCGGGCCAGGGTTTTGGCCTCGACATCTTTATCAAGGGGCACTTTGCGCATATGGACTTTGAGGATTTTCTCGCGGCCGTTGATATCGGGGTTCGGCACCACGATCTGGCGGTCGAAACGGCCGGGGCGCAGCAAGGCCTGGTCCAAAACATCGGGGCGGTTGGTGGCGGCGATCAGGATGACGCCTTCGGAGGATTCGAAACCATCCATCTCGACCAGCAACTGGTTCAGGGTCTGTTCGCGTTCGTCATTGCCGCCGCCCATACCGGCGCCGCGGTGGCGACCGACGGCGTCGATCTCGTCGATGAAAATGATACAAGGGGCGGATTTTTTCGCCTGTTCAAACATGTCGCGGACACGGGATGCACCAACGCCCACGAACATTTCGACGAAATCCGAGCCGGAGATGGTGAAGAATGGCACGCCCGCCTCGCCCGCAACGGCGCGGGCGATCAGGGTTTTACCCGTTCCGGGAGGGCCGATCAGCAAGGCGCCTTTGGGAATCTTGCCGCCCAGGCGCTGGAATTTTTGCGGGTCCTTGAGGAATTCGACGATTTCCTGGAGTTCTTCCTTGGCTTCTTCAATCCCGGCGACGTCTTCAAAGGTCACCTTGCCGGTTTTTTCGGTCAGGAGCTTGGCGCGGGATTGGCCGAAACCCATCGCGCCCCCCGCTCCTTTGCCCTGCATCTGGCGCATGTAGAACACCCAGACGCCGATCAACAGCAGCATCGGAAACCATGAGAGTAAAACGCCAAGGATGCCGCCGAAACCGCTTTCCAGCGGTTTGACTTCGACCCGTGTATCGTTTTTCAACAACAATGCGGCAACATCCGCGCCATTTGGTTTCAATGTGGTGAAACGCTTGCCGTCGGTATATTCGCCCAGGACAGTATCGCCTTGCAGCGTGGCATTTTTAATCTTGTTCGCCCCGGCAACG